>USIX01000022.1 GCA_900554895.1 uncultured Megamonas sp.
CGGCGCAATATAAGAATACATTAAGAAATAATTCTTTTCATATTATATTGTGCCGTATCGGCACTTTCTTTAAACTGATTTCTTTAAAGGCAAAGAAATCGGTAAATAGAAATTATTTTATATGATAAAATAGTATCAATGAATATAAAACTTAGAAAAGGATTTTCGCTTATGGATTCCGTATTATTTATCGCACCGCAAAAAGAAATCGCTCAAGTGGCGCGGAAAGTTCTTGATGAACTTAATATTTCCATGCCCATCATCGTCGCTAAAAACGAAGACGCTGTAGAAAAAGTGAAACAGTATCCCAATGCTTCTGTAATCATCAGCCGCGGCGGTACAGCACGCGATTTGAAAAAATATACCGACAAAATCATTGTCGATATCAATATTTCCTTCGCCGATATTTTTCCGTCCATTGAAAAACTGAGCCGTCTCGGCAGCAAAAATATCGCCATAATTTCCAACAACCATATTATCGATAAAGAAGAAACAAATCTTACCATTAATGATACTTTTATAAAAATATGTCCATATGCTGCCGATGAAGATGTTTTCGGCATTATTGAAGGTTTTCTGCCAAAGAAAATCGACGGCATTATCGGCGACATCAAGCCGGTGGAAATAGGCAATACCTACAATATTCCCAGCATTTATATTGAATCAAATACGCTTTCCATCACAAAAGCAGTTAAAGAAGCTCTTTCCATTGTCGACTCCCAGCAGAAAAAACAACTGCGTCTGCAAACGCTGCAGACCATTATCAACAACATTGATGAAGGTATCATTGTCTACAACTTGAACAATCAGCCGATTTTCTCCAATGAACTTGGGCAGCAGATTATCAATAATTATGATATATTATCCGGCAGACGCGGTCAGAACAAACTTATTAATTTCTTCAATAATTACAACGGCAAAATTCTCGATATCAACAATGAAAAAATTCTTCTGGATGTAATCACTTTAAATCTGGATAATGAACGCAATAACAAAGTGCTGATTTTCCAGAAAGTAAATTCCATAGAAAAAACAGCTCGTAAAATCCGCCTTGCTTTGTATCAAAAAGGACTTTATGCAAAAAAAACCTTTTCGGATATTCTGTACAACTCTCCTCAAATGAAAGATGTTTTAAAAACAGCAAAATTGTTTGCTCAGTCCAAGTCCACTGTTCTAATTTATGGCGAAACGGGTACCGGCAAGGAAGGACTGGCACAGAGCATTCATAACGCCAGTCCTCGCCGTGATAAACCGTTCGTTTCCGTAAACTGCGCATCGCTTCCGCCAACGCTTATCGAATCGGAATTATTCGGCTATGTGGAAGGTGCCTTCACCGGTGCCAGAAAATCCGGCAAAAAAGGTTTATTCGAAATGGCTCATACCGGTACGATTTTTCTTGATGAAATCGGCGATTTACCGCTGGACATTCAAAGCCGACTGCTGCGCGTCATTCAGGAACGGGAAATAATGCGCATCGGCGATGACAAAATTCTGCCTATAGATATTCGCCTCATCTGCGCCACCAATAAAAATCTGAAAGAACTCGTAAAGGAAAATAAGTTCCGCCAGGATTTATACTATCGTATAAATGTCCTGCGTTTGACACTGCCGCCGCTGCGTAAGCGCAAAGAAGATATTCTTCTGCTAATGAATTTCTACCTGCAAAAATACGCTCAGGAAAAAAACAAACCTATCGTCCTTTCACCGGAAATACAAAAATATCTGGAAAATTATCCCTGGTACGGCAATATCCGCGAATTGAAAAATGTTGCCGAAGCTCTCGCTCTTATTTACCGCAAGAATTTCAGCCTGAAAGAACTGAAAAATCTACTCGATGATGACAGTGATATTGAAACATCCACCGCCAACACTTTATCCATTCCGCTAAAAGGTCCTCTGAAAAACATGGAAAAAGAAATCATCCGCCAACTAGCGCAGAAAAATTACAGCAGCGACGCCATTTGTCAGCTTTTAGGCATAAGCAAAGTTACACTTTGGCGCAAAACAAAATAATTTTTTCATAAACAAAACCATTGAATTTCAATTTTGAAATCAATGGTTTTATTTTTTTATCCGCTTAAAAATTCAACATTGCATTCGCTATTGAAAATATTGATATTCCCGCAAAAATTCAGATAAATTTTTATGTTGGCACGCAATTTGCATTAAATATATAATGTCTGCATTCGGAATTTATATCACATCAATAATTATAAAAGGAGCGCTTATAATGAAAACCTTAAATCTACAATCTTTTCCTGAACTAAAAAACAACAGACCGGAAAAAATAATTCAGTTCGGCGAAGGAAATTTCATTCGTGCATTCATGGACTGGATGGTTCAACAGATGAATAAACAGGGTACTTTTAATGGCAGCGTTGTTGCCATACAGCCTACACCGCACGGAAAAGTCGTAGGCAAACTAAATACACAGGACGGTTTATTCACGGTTATTCTGCGCGGCATTGCCGACGGACAGACAGTAAACAGCCATGAAATCATCAGTTGCGTAAGCCGCGGTATCAATCCGTATACCGATTGGCAGGAAGTTTTAAAATGCGCGGAAAATCCGGAAATGGAATTTGTTTTTTCCAACACGACGGAAGCCGGACTCACTTACAATCACGAAGATAAAGCGGATATGCAACCGCCTCTTTCCTATCCTGCAAAACTTACACTGTTTCTATACCATCGCTATGAATATTTCCACGGTGATAAAAATAAGGGAATGTACATCATTCCATGTGAACTTCTGGAAAGCAACGGCGAACTTTTGAAAAATATCATTTTAAAACATTGCGAAGACTGGAATTTGCCGGAAGAATTCAGAACATGGATTGAAACGAGCAATAAATTCTACAACAGCCTCGTAGACAGAGTAGTCAGCGGTTATCCGAAAGATGAAATCGAAACTATCACCCAGGAACTAGGCTATGAAGACACACTTATTGCCTGCGGCGAACCGTTTCACTTTCTTGCACTGGAAGGAGATGAAAGTCTTAATGATAAACTGCCGTTTACAAAAAGCGGTCTTAATGTCGTCATCGAAAAAGATATCACAAAATACCGCCAACGCAAAGTCCGTCTGTTAAACGGAGGCCATACAGCAAATGTTCCGGCAAGTTTCCTCGCAGGTCTTGATACCGTAGCTGAAATGATGAATGACGAAATTACAGGCAAATTCACCCGTCAGACAATAAAAAACATCATTCTTCCTTCCGTACCTATGGACAGACAGATGCTGGAAGACTTCGCCTCTGCCGTAATCGAACGTTTCCAGAACCCGTTCATCAAACATCAGTTGCTCAGTATTTTACTTAACTGTACTTCCAAATTCAAAGTGAGAGTATTGCCGTCCCTGCTCGAATACCGTGAAAAATTCGGCATTTTTCCGCAAAACTTATGTTTCAGCTTTGCCGCCTATATTTATCTGTACAAATCAAATAAAAGAAACGGAAAAACGTTTGAATTTACGGATGACAGTACGGCTCTCAGCAAACTTCATGCCGCATGGCAGCTTTACGACAACTCTTTAACAGGTGCCCACAGTGTTGCAACGCAGATTTTAGGCGATACTGATTTATGGGACACGGATCTCACTATTTATACGGACCTTGTAAAAGATGTTGCCAAATATTTATACGAAATCGACATCAACGGCACGAAAAAAATCATGCAATCATTATTAACCGACGAGGAATAAATTATGGACATACTGCAAATAAACAAACTAGATAATGTAGCTGTAGCTCTTAAAGATTTACAAAAAGGAACCGTAGTTTCCGTCAATAATTCCGCCATTGAACTGCCGGAGGATATTCCTTCCGGTCATAAAGTGGCGATAAGGGATATTGCCGAAAATGAAAACATCATTAAATACAGCTTTCCCATCGGTCACGCTGTTTGCCCGATAAAACAGGGCAGCCATGTTCACACGCATAATATAAAGACGAACTTAGGCTCCATTCTGAATTACGAATACAATCCCGCTTTGCCTGCCGCACTTCCCGCCTCAAACAAAAAAACCTTCATGGGTTATAAGCGGGAAAACAATACGGTAGGAACACGTAACAATCTATGGATTGTGCCTACAGTAAACTGCGTTACCAGCACAGTTCACTATCTGGAAAAAATCGGCAGAAAACTGATTGAAAATTATCCGAATATCGATGACTGCATAGGCATTACCCATCCTTACGGCTGTTCGCAAATCGGTAATGATTATGTGATGACGCAGAAAATCCTGGCAAATATCGTAAATCATCCCAACGCCGGCGCAGTTCTCGTCGTAAGTCTCGGCTGTGAAAATAACAATTTGACCGAATTTAAAAAAGTTCTCGGTAACTACAATCCTGACCGCGTTAAATTCATGGTTACGCAGGAAGTGGAAGATGAAGATATTACCGGCAGACAGCTACTAAAAGAACTGGCTGAATTTGCCAATAAATACAAACGGGAACAATGCCCTTTAAATAAATTGCGCATTGGACTCAAATGCGGCGGTTCCGACGGATTTTCCGGCATAACGGCCAATCCGTTAATCGGCGAATTATCCGACCTGGTTATCGGCAGCGGCGGAACGACCGTACTGACGGAAGTTCCTGAAATGTTCGGTGCAGAAACACTTCTAATGAACAGAGCCAAAGATGAACGGACTTTTCAAAAAACGGTAAATTTAATCAACTGCTTCAAACAGTATTTCAAACGCTACGACCAGCCGATTTCCGACAATCCTTCGCCCGGCAATAAAAAAGGCGGCATCACCACCTTGGAAGACAAATCTCTCGGCTGTGTGCAAAAAGGCGGTCATGCTCAGGTAGTTGACGTCTTGGACTACGGCGACACAATAAAGACAACGGGACTCAATCTGTTAAACGGCCCAGGTAATGACTCCGTTTCCACAACGGTACTCGCCGCCAGCGGCTGTCAGATAATTTTATTCTCAACAGGACGCGGCACGCCATGGGGAACAATCGTTCCTACCGCAAAAATCGCCACAAACAGCAAACTTGCCAAGTATAAAGCGAAATGGATTGACTTCAACGCCGGAAGTCTTCTGGAAGGCGTTGAAATGCAGCAGCTTCGCGACAATTTATTCGATTTCATTCTGGATACGGCTTCTGGAAAACAGACAAAAGCCGAACAGATGGACTTTCATGAAATCGCAGTCTGGAAAGACGGCGTTACGGAATAAATACTTTACAGGAGGGATTATATGCAAAACGGATTGATTTTAGTCGGCGAACCGATGGGTCTTCTAATCGCCCAAACGGAAGGCAGCCTTGACAACGTCAAGGGCTATGACCTAGCTGTTGCCGGTGCCGAATTCAACGTTGCCGTCGGTGCAGCACGCCTGGAGCATAAAGTTACGTATATGACAAAACTCGGCGACGACCCGTTCGGCAGACTCATCGTCAATGTACTTAATGAAAACAATATCGGCAGTGAATTTGTCACTTTTACCAAAGAACGGCCAACCGGTTTTATGCTCAAAGGCAGAACAAGCGTCGGCGACCCGGATATATTTTACTTTCGCAAAAACTCGGCAGCTTCCACACTAAGCGCAGCAGATGTAGAAAAAATAGATTTAAGTCAATACACGAATATTCATCTGACCGGAATTCTGCCGGCACTTTCCGAAAGTGCTAAAGAAGCAACATTCGCTTTAATGCAAAAAGCCAAAACGCAGGGACTTTTTATCAGCTTCGACCCGAATTTGCGCCCTCAGCTCTGGCATTCACAAGAAGATATGATTGAAACGATTAACAGGCTCGCTTCCTATGCCGACCTTGTACTGCCGGGAGAAAATGAGGGCAAAATCCTTGTCGGCACAAAAGACGCCCATACTATCAACGAATTTTACCTGAAAAACGGCTCTTCCGTCTGCGTTACTAAATGCGGCAGTAAGGGAGCCTATGTTTCCACGGATAAAGGCGAAAATTACATGGTTGACGGCTACACGGTAAAAAAAGTCGTTGACACGGTAGGTGCAGGCGACGGCTTTGCAACTGGCGTCATCACAGGCCTCATGGAAGGGCTGCCGCTAGATAAAGCCGTTAAGCGCGGTACGGCAATCGGTGCCATTCAGGTAATGAGCCGCGGCGACAATGAAGGTCTTCCAACGCGTGAAGAACTTGCCAATTTTCAGTTTCTTTCTGAATAAACCTTTAATAATTAAACAAAATAAACGGAGATGTTAATAATGATTAGTGAAAACATGCAGAAAATATTCGATATCGGACTTGTTCCGCTTGTAGTTTTAGATGATGCCAATGATGCCGTACCGCTTGCCAAAGCACTTGTTGCCGGCGGCATTCCCGTAGCCGAAGTGACATTCCGCACGGCGGCAGGCGGCGACACCATTTACAAAATGGCGCATGAAGTACCGGAAATCATCGTCGGTGCAGGTACGGTGCACGATGTTGCTCATGCCCAAGAAGCCGTGGAAAAAGGCGCAAAATTCATTGTTTCTCCGGGACTCAATCCTGCCGTTGTCAAATGGTGCGTAGACAATAATATCGACGTACTTCCGGGAACGGTTACACCGAGCGATATTGAAACAGCCATGTCATTCGGCCTTACAATCTGCAAATTCTTCCCTGCCGAAGTATACGGCGGCGTTAAAACTTTAAAAGCACTTGCAGGTCCTTTCGGCGATATCAAATTCATGCCGACAGGCGGCGTCAATGAAAATAATATGAACGACTATCTGGCTCTGCCGAACGTTGCGGCAATCGGCGGAAGTTTCATGCTGCCGAATAAACTTGTAAAAGCAAAACAGTGGGATGAAATCACAGCTCTTTGTAAATCTATTGTTGCTAAAAACATTAGAAACAAATAATTTTATCTTTTTCACAAATAAAACTATCGTATTTCTATTTTGAAAAAATTCACCTTTCCTCTCTCTTAAAAATAAATATATTACTGCATAAATACTGTTTCATTAAAGAAAATATCTTTAATCAATTATTTGGCACGATAATTGCATTTAACTAATGTTAGGCAGTAATAGAACCTCTATCAAAAAATATAGATAATGGTGTAATCTACACTTCATTATCTATATTTTTGTATACATTACATCCGTATATTCACTCTAAAAGAAATTTATGCTAAGATAGAACTAATATAAATCTTATTTAAATCTATGTCTGTTTTTATTAATTGTATATATTATAAAGGTAGGTTGATGACATGATTGCTGACAACACGAATTTTGAGCTTACTGATGCTCTTAAAGAAAAAATCAAAAGCATCATAGCAGCTCATGATTATGATTTTACTCAAATTGTTGGTATATTGGTTGAAGTTCAGCAGGAAATTCCGCAGCATTATATTCCAAAAATCGTAGCTTATTATATTGCGGAAAATTTACCTGATGTTAAAGTATCCGTCATTTATGACTGCATCACTTTCTACGATGCTCTCTCCGATAAACCGCGAGGACGGTATCCAATTGAAGTATGCAATAATATTGCCTGCAAAGTTAATAACAATAAATTTTTAATTGATACTTTGCAGAAGCTTTTGAATATCGGTTTTGACAGTGTAACGTATGACGGCAAATTTACTTTGGAAAAAGTTTCCTGTTTCGGTGCTTGTGATAAAGCTCCTGCTGTCCGTATTAACGGTCAGGTTTACGGCAATCTCGACAGCGAAGAAAAAATCCGCGCACTGCTTGAAAAATTCATCTAAACAGAAAACTAAGGAAAGGCAGGGTTTTATGATATGAGTACAGTTCAGTACATAACCGAAAATTTTGGTAAATACGATGTATTCTCCATTGAATCTTATATGAATATAGGCGGTTTTTCTGCTTTAAAAAAAGCTGTAACAATGGATAAAGAGGATATCGCCTCTCTACTCAGCGAAGCGAAAATCAAAGGACGCGGCGGTGCCGCCTACCCTATGGGGCGAAAATGGTCGCAGGCTCGTGCAGTCCCTCGTCCGCATCATTGCGTTATCTGTAATGCCGACGAAGGCGAAACCTGCACATTTAAAGACCGTGAACTTATTACAAACGACCCGTTCAATTTAATTGAAGCTATCATCATTGCGGGCTGGGCAGTAGAGGCCGAGGACGGATATATCTACATGCGCGCCGAATACAGCCATCTCCGTCCGCGTCTTTTGAATGCGATAAAACAGGCGGAGGAAAACGGTTTTTTAGGCAAAAATATTCTCGGCACCGGCTGGGATTATAAAATCCATCTCTATACAGGCGCCGGTGCATATGTCTGCGGTGAAGGTACGGCTCTCATCCGCTCCATGGAAGGCAAGGCAGGCCGTCCCCGCATGAAACCGCCGTTTATGAAACAGAGCGGTCTGTTCGCCCGTCCGACCTGCATGAATAATGTGGAAAGTCTGTCCATCGTACCACACCTTCTGCGCGACAATGCTAAAACTTATATGAAATACGGCGTAGGCGAATCACTCGGCACTAAACTTGTCAGCGTAGGCGGAAATGTAAAAAAACCCGGCGTTTATGAAATTCCGTTCGGTACTACTATTCGTGAAATCATCTACGATATGGCCGGCGGTATTCAGGGTGACAGAAATATACGCTTAATTCAGTTCGGCGGGGCATCCGGCAAAATTGCCGACAGCAGTATTTTGGATGTGCCGTACACCTATGAAGATTTTGATAAGCACGATTTAATCATCGGTTCCGGTTCTATTCTCGTCATAGACGAACGTACTTCCGTAATCGATTTTCTGCGCTATACACAGGACTTTTTCCTGCATGAAAGCTGCGGTCAGTGCACACCGTGCCGTGAAGGCAACCGCCACATCAAAATGTTCCTCGACAAGATTAAAGCCGGTACACACACACAGGAAGATTTAGACACCATGACGACATTCGCCAAAGTAATGCCGATGTCATCGTTGTGCGGTCTCGGTGAAACGGCGCAGAATGCTTTAAAATCCGCTATGAATATATTCCCTGACGTTTTTACAGTTAAAGAATAGGAGGATATGAGAGTTAATGGAAGAGTTAATCCATCTTAAAATAAATAATATGCCTGTAACGGTAAAAAAAGGCACAAAAATTTTAGAAGCTGCCCGCATGCTTCATATCGATATACCGCATTTATGCTATCACCCTGACCAGAGAGTCAAGGCAAGATGCCGTATCTGCTCTGTTGAAGTTGTCGGCAAACGCCGTCTCCTCGCCGCCTGCTCCACTGAATGCTGGGAAGGCATGGAAGTATATACCGATACGCAGGTTGTCCGCGATACGCAGCGCGGTATCTTACAGCTCATCATGGCTGACCACGAAGAAAACTGCCTTACCTGCCCGCGTAACGGCAACTGTGTTCTGCAAAGTCTCTGCAGCCGCTTCAACGTGCTGAAACCGAAAATTCCGCATGTAAGCAAACCGAAACCAAAATTCGGCAACAATCCTAGTCTTCTGCATGACCCGGAAAAATGCGTAAAATGCGGTCGCTGCATTCGTGCCTGCAAAGACATTCAGGGAATTGAAGTATTGGGCTTTGCCGGTCGCAGTACCAATATTCACATTACGACACCGTTCAATGATGAATTCAACAATACGCAGTGTGTATTGTGCGGTCAATGTTCCCTTGCCTGCCCTGTAGGTGCGCTTGTGGAAAAAGATGATACGGAACGTGTTCTCGATGCTATTTTCGACCCGGAAAAAATCGTTATCGTACAGACTGCTCCAAGTGTGCGTGTTGCCTTAGGGGATGCTTTCGGTCTGCCGAAAGGAAGCATTGTTACGAAAAAAATGGTTACGGCACTGCGCATGATTGGTTTTGATAAAGTATTTGACACAAATTACGGCGCCGACCTCACCATTACAGAAGAAGCCAATGAATTAATCGAACGCATTAAATCCGGCAAAAAAATGCCGATGGCAACTTCCTGCTGCCCTGGCTGGGTAAATTACATGGAAAAACATTATCCGGATTTACTCGACCATTTATCCACGACAAAATCGCCAATGCAGATTTTCTCCGCTATCACTAAAACGCATTACGCCAAACAGGAAAATATCGACCCGAAAAAAATCTTTACCGTTGCCGTTATGCCGTGTATTGCCAAAAAATATGAAATTACCCGTCCGGAAATGGGACGCGACGGCTATCAGGATACGGATGCCGTTATCACGACACGCGGTCTAATCAAACTCATAAAATATATCGGTATTGATTTCAACAATCTGCCGGAGAGCGAATTCGACAATCCTATGGGCGAAGCAACGGGGGCCGCTGCTATTTTCGGCGCAACGGGCGGCGTTATGGAAGCTGCACTGCGCACAACATACGAATGGCTCACGGGTAAGGAAATGCAAAACGTTGAGTATACGCCTGTTCGCGGTTTCGACGGTATCAAAGAAGCTGAAATCGATATTAACGGTAAAAAAGTCCGCATCGCTGTTGCCCACACGCTCAAAAACGCCAAAGTGATTATGGACAAACTGCGTGCCGGTGAATGCGAATATGATTTTATTGAAGTAATGGCATGCCCTGGCGGCTGTCTCGGCGGCGGCGGCCAACCGGTCGATACCACTATGGCTGTAAATAAAAAACGTATGGAAGCACTTTACACAATCGATAAAAATACGAAATACCGCAAATCGCATGAAAATCCTTATCTGAAAAAACTTTATGAGGAATTTCTCGAAAAACCGGGCAGCAAAATCGCCCATGAACTTTTGCATACGCATTATCATGCCAGAGAAAAAATGTACGACTTTGACAAATAAATTATGAATATGAATAAATCCTATAAAATAATTGATGATTTAACGATTAATCCTTCTTTTAATGAAGAACACATCAAATCCCTTTTACAGGATTTACGCAGCGAAAATTACACGGGGCCGCTCAGCGAATATTTATTTGCGGCGGCTCGTTTCGTTCGCGAACCTTTTTACGGACACAGAGTTTTCCTGCGCGGCTTAATCGAATTCACCAATTACTGCAAAAACGACTGTTACTACTGCGGTATCCGCCGTTCTAATGCCAACGCCGTCCGGTACCGCCTGACAAAAGAGGAAATACTGCACGCCTGTAAAATCGGTTATGCCAATGGACTGAGAACATTCGTGCTGCAAGGCGGTGAAGATATGTATTTCACCCCGAAAAGAATGACGGATATAATCTCTTCCATAAAAGAAAATTATCCCGACTGCGCACTGACTCTTTCCATCGGAGAAAAGGAATATAATGAATATATCTCTTATTTCAAAGCCGGAGCTGACAGATTTCTGCTGCGCCACGAAACAGCGGACAAATCACACTACCAGAAACTGCATCCGCAGGAAATGAGCCTTGTCCACCGGTTAAACTGCCTGAAAGAATTAAAAGAAATCGGTTTTCAGACAGGTGCCGGAATGATGATTGGCTCGCCGTACCAGAGCATGGATAATTTAATTACAGATATAAAATTCTTGAGCAGTTTCAAACCGCATATGATTGGCATGGGACCGTTCATTCCGCACAATCAGACACCGTTTAAAGACAAACCGGCAGGAAGCGTAGAAATCACGCTCGTACTTTTATCCATCATTCGGCTGCTGCTGCCGAAAGTTCTTCTGCCTGCCACCACGGCACTTGCCACCCTCAGTGAAAACGGTACGATAAAAGGGCTAAAAGCGGGAGCAAATGTCATTATGCCGAATATCTCACCTACTGACATCAGAAATCTATATACTCTATATAACAACAAGAAAATAACGGGCGGCGAGTCTCTGGAAGGCATCAACAATTTAAAAGCTATGCTCAAGAAACACGGCTACGAAGCTGTTACCGCCCGCGGCGACAGTTTGATACAATAAAAAATTTTTATGAAAGAAGTATGATAGCTTTGTATAATCCAAAATCTTCAAAAGCAGAAGAATTCATCAATCATGAAGAAATTCTTGCCACGCTTTCTTATGCTGATGAAAATAAACATAATGCAGCTTTAATCAAGGAAATCCTAGCTAAGGCAAAACTGGAAAAAGGGCTTTCGCACCGTGAGGCTTCCGTGCTGCTCGCCTGCGATATTCCTGAACTCAACGAAGAAATTTTCCATCTTGCCAAAAAAATTAAAGATGATTTCTACGGCGACAGAATTGTACTGTTCGCACCGCTGTATCTTTCCAATTACTGCGTAAACGGCTGCGTCTACTGCCCGTATCATGCTAAGAATAAGCATATTCCGCGCAAAAAACTGTCGCAGGAAGATATCAAGCGTGAAGTAATCGCCCTTCAGGATATGGGACACAAGCGCCTTGCACTGGAAACGGGCGAAGACCCTGTAAACAATCCGATTGAATACGTACTGGAAAGCATCAAAACCATCTACAGTATTAAGCACAAAAACGGCGCAATCCGCCGCGTAAATGTCAATATCGCTGCTACAACAGTGGAAAATTACCGCAAACTGAAAGAAGCCGGTATCGGTACGTATATTCTGTTTCAGGAAACATATCACAAGGAAAGTTATGAAAAACTTCATCCGACAGGACCGAAACACGATTACGCCTACCATACGGAAGCTATGGACAGAGCCATGGAAGGCGGTATTGACGATGTGGGCTGCGGCGTTTTATTCGGTCTGGAAAAATACCGCTATGAATTTGCTGGTCTTTTAATGCACGCCGAACATCTGGAAGCTCGCTTCGGCGTTGGGCCTCATACTATCAGTGTTCCGCGTATCCGCCGCGCTGACGATATCGACCCGTCAGCTTTCGACAACGGCATTGATGATGATACATTCGCCAAAATCGTCGCCTGCATTCGTGTTGCCGTACCGTATACAGGTATGATTGTATCGACGCGCGAAAGCCAGAAATGCCGTGAACGCGTACTTCAGCTCGGTATTTCTCAGATAAGCGGCGGCTCCCGCACGAGTGTCGGCGGTTATGCCGAAAAAGAACTGCCGGAAGAAGATTCCAGCCAATTTGACGTAAGCGATAACAGAACACTTGATGAAGTCGTAAACTGGCTCATGAAACAGGATTTCGTGCCGAGCTTCTGCACAGCCTGCTACCGCGCCGGCCGTGTCGGCGACAGATTTATGAGCCTGTGCAAAAGCGGTCAGATTTCCAACTGCTGTCTGCCGAATGCTCTCATGACACTCAAGGAATATCTCTGCGATTATGCCAGTGAAGATACCAAAAATACCGGTAATACCTTAATAGCCAAACAAATTCCACTGATAAAAAGCGATAAAGTCCGCGCTATTGTTGAAAAACAGCTCCATCTCATTGAAGAAGGACAGCGCGATTTCAGATTTTAAGAGAGGTCTTTTCTATGGATTTAAATCAAACACCGTCCGCCAACCGCACGCATATCGCCTTTTTCGGTATGCGCAATGCCGGTAAATCCAGCCTTATGAATGCCGTTACCGGACAGAATATCGCTGTCGTTTCCGAAATAAAAGGCACAACTACCGACCCTGTTTTAAAATCAATGGAACTGCTGCCGCTCGGTCCCGTTACCGTTATTGATACAGCAGGACTTGATGACAGCGGCACTCTCGGCAGGCTGCGCACGGAAAAAACAATGCAGATTCTGCGCAGGACGGATATTGCCGTACTTGTAATTAACGCAATGTACGGCATGACTTCATTTGATGAGGAAATTTTAAATCAGATAAATGAACAGCAAATACCGTATGTTCTCGCTTACAACAAAATAGATTTAAAACCCGATTTAAAACAGCAGCTCTCAGCAGATGAACGAACTGTTTTTGTGAGTGCCGCCACCGGTGAAGGCATTAATGAATTGAAAGAAAAACTGGCTCATTTTGCCAAAACGAAACAGGAAAAATTCATTCTGAAAGATATCATTGCACCGAAGGATACCGTCGTTCTCGTTATTCCGATTGATAAGGCCGCTCCGAAAGGCCGCCTAATCCTACCGCAGCAGCAGGTAATACGCGAACTTTTGGATATCGGCGCAACAGCCGTCATGACGCAGGATGATAATTTGGCTGATACGCTGAATAATCTAAAGACAAAACCGCGCCTTGTAATCACGGACAGCCAGGCATTCGCCAAAGTCAATAAAATCGTACCGCAGGAAATGGAGCTGACTTCTTTTTCCATTTTATTCTCCCGCTATAAAGGCAATCTAAAGCGACAGGTCTCTGCCGTAAAAATCCTTGATACGATTAAAGACGGCGATAAAATACTTATCGCCGAAGGCTGCACTCATCATCGTCAATGTGATGATATCGGCACGGTAAAACTGCCGAACTGGATAAAAAAATATACTAAAGCCGACCCACAGTTTATTTTTACCTCCGGAACGGAATTCCCGCATGATTTATCCGCCTATAAGCTTATAATCCACTGCGGCGGCTGCATGCTCAACGAACGGGAAATGCAGTCCAGACTAAAAGCTGCACAAAAACAGCACATTCCTATGAGCAACTATGGAACAGCCATCGCTTATATGAACGGAATTTTGCAGCGAACCGTGCGTCCATTAAAAATTTCAATTAAATAAACGAAAAACAGCGAACGCTTAAAAGTTGTTCGCTGTTTTTTACATCATTTATAATTTTATTCTCCGTGCTACTGTTTTTATAACTTTAGCCCCTTTTTTCTTTATGCTGCGCAATGGACGAAGCGGTGCTATTCTGATTTTTATACGCGGTTTCACGTCTTTAACCGTACCGAAATCGCCCCGTTTTAGATAAGTCATTCTGATTTTTTCAGGTTTAACAATTTTCTTCAATGCTTTTACGGCTTTTTCCGGCTTACCGTCTTCCGCACAAATAAAAATATCGCTCGATACGTATTTCAATTCCGGATAAGTACGGATTACCGCATGACCTTCCTGCAATAAAATAAATACAACAGCCTCTTTTTCATTCAAAATCTGTGCACGTACTTCAATCGGCGTAAAACCCGCCATGTTCATTCCAATTTCCAAAGAGTCTTTTAAATCCGTATAATCACTTAAATTTTTACTTTTACAATCATACATATCTACTGTCAGCTGTCTTGCTAAAATCTTCACGGCTCTCTCTCCCAGTCATAAATTATAACAATATTATATCATAGCCCCCAAAATTTATATATAATGATATAATAATTATATAATTGCATATATAACCGCCTCATCCCGATAATGCGGAATTTATCCATAATAACCAATCAAAACCGCTATCGGTTTTATTTATACGGCAAACAATACATATCTGTAAGGAGTGATTACTATGTTCAAAAAATCTCTTTTCCTAGGCTACCTGCTCTTTATCATGTTGTTTAACGTCTGTATGGCTCAAGAACAGACACGGCCTTTAAAAGTAGCCATCATGCCGATTGCTACGGATGTTTCCGGTTATAAAAGCGTAAAAGCCAGTCTGTACAATACGCTTAAACAACAAATGCGTATTCCGCTGAACGATACGCTTCAAATCGTTGAATATATTGATACGGAAACAGTGTACCGTGCTATGCAGCAATCTAACTTTACGAATGAGCAAAATCTTGATACACTTAAAAGTACAGCCGATTTACTAAACGCTGACGTTATTGTCGGCTATGAAGTTCCCAATATGTTCCAGCATTATTTCCATTTTGCTTCCCACCTGGACGGGGCACCGGTTATCAGCACCTACATCTCCTTAAAACTCTGGGCATATTACAGACCGCTGAACCAGACCGTTGAACTTTCCACACAGAGAAATTATGTCGGTACATTGAACACGGCCAGCCTGCTGCCTGCTCTTGCCGACGATGCATCCTATTACATCAATAAAAAAGCCGATTTAAAAGGCTTATTAAAACAATCCATACAAATACAGAAAGGTGATGTTCAATGAATATCGTTTACTCCCAAGAAAAAAACTTTACGGCCGAAACACTGCTTGATTTCTTTACAAAATCCGGCAATCCTGATGTCAAATACGGCGAAGCCCTTGTAAACGCTATAAACACTTCCACTGTCATTCATGCGTGGGACAAAGACGCTGACGAATTGGCGGCTTTAATCTCCGTAATTGACGACGGCGCAACAACAGCTTACATCCGCTATCTCATCGTCGCTCCTAACTACCGCGGCAAAGGCATTAACGATGAATTAATCGCACAGGTAAAAGCAAAATACGCTGATTATCCGTATTTATACGCATTCGCACCGGATGATTTTCATGCTTCCTTCTTCACGAAACTGGGCTTTAATACAGTTGACGGCATGAAAGTTTTATCCCGCTGATTAGTTCATTTTCTTTGATACAGCAAAAAATCCGTAAAGTTTCTGCTTTACGGATTTTTTATTTGTTAAGGCGAGTAGAATTGCAACGAAAATAGAAAAATTGCTATAATAAACTATAATTCACTATCTGTTGTGCTAGTTGATTTTTTAAGCAGTACAATATTTTATATTTAGTGAGGTTAAGTGACAACAGGCAGCAAATATAAAATATTGTACTGCTGATGCAGACTAGATGTTTTTACCGGCACAACGGATAATCCACTACATAAAAGAGGTTTTGCTATGGAATTATCTACATTTCTTTATTTTCTCATCGCTTCCGTTCTGCTGACGCTCGCACCAGGACCAGATATTATGTACCTGCTTGCCAAAAGCCTTGCCGACGGTGCAAGAAGCGGTATCAGTCTGGCAACAGGACTTTGCACCGGTCTAATCTTTCATACTACGCTTGTAATCATCGGTGTCGCCGCAATTATCCAGCAGTCGCCGCTGGCATTTGCCGCCCTTAAATACGTCGGAGCAGCTTACCTGCTATACCTAGCCTGGGGTGCATTCCACGCACAGGGCGATTTAAAACTCAATACTGTAAACAAAAGCAATTCTTATTTCAAACTATATCGCCGCGGCGTCATCATGAATATATTAAATCCGAAAGTATTACTATTCTTTCTCGCTTTTCTGCCACAATTCGTAAATCTTGACTCCGACAGCGTCAGCCTGCAAATCGCCTTTCTCGGCTTTGTATTCGGACTGCAGACACTCATTGTATTTTCTCTCGTTGCAATCTGCGCCGGCAAAGTCCGCGACTATATTTTAAATATAAAAAACTTCAATAAAATAATGGGCTATGTGCAGGGCATCGTGCTTATAGGTATTAGCCTCGCTCTAATCATTAGCTGAAAAAAGCAGATAATAACTCTAATCATTTCAAACAAAGTTATTATCTGCTTTTTTATTTAATTATACTGAAAGACAATGTTATTAATACAACTCCGGAAGCAATCATTATCAACTGCAAAGACACTACATCCGCCATCATACCGAATATAGCCATACCTGTCGGCAATAAACCCGCATAAAGAGAGCTTATCATTCCAAAGACACGCCCTTGTATACATTCTTCCGTTTTTTCCTGCAACATTGTTGTTATCACCGTTTGAACTACAGTCATCGCAATTCCGTACATGAACATAAAACAGAGATACCACATAAAATTTTTTTCCATTCCCATTAATATTGTCATTGCACCAAAAATAAACAAACCGCTTTGCAATGTTTTTTCTTTTCGCGAAAACCCGCCCCATACACTTATTAACAATCCGCCCAAACTCATACCGGCAAAACCAGCCGTTTCTACAAAAGTCAAATAATCATAAGAATTTTCAAATACTCTGCTGACAAAAAGCCCTGCAAAAAAACCTGCCGGAACACATAAAAAAATAAATGCACTGTATATAAATAAAATCCTGTAGATAATTTCATTTTCAGACATGTATTTTATTCCGCTTCGCATATTCAACCAAACGGAAGATTGTTTTTGTTTTATTCGTATTTCCGGTATTAATACTTTACTTAAAATTCCAATACCGATTATTGCTGTTAATATATCCAAAAACATTACTATTCGTAAAGAAAAAAATGATAAAATTATTCCCGCTGTTATCGGAGCCGTAAACTGTATAACAGACTGCGCCGTCATATTAATTCCATTGAAACGAGCCAGACTCTCCTTTGGTACAATCTGTACAATGGCTGCATTTACCGCCGGAGTCTGAATACCTGCACAAGCGGAACGAAACAGCGATATACACAACAATAAATACAACAATAAAATATTTTCATTTATATAAAACATACAAAATGTCCCTATCAATGTAACAACAGCTGTTACTGCATCTGCCGCTATAATTAAAAATTTTCTGCTGTACCAATCAGCCCATACTCCGCCCCAAAACGACACGATAAACTGCGGCAAATACGCACATATACTGCAAAGTGCCACCCATTCACCCGACAAAGTCTGCACTGTTATATACCATACAATCGCCATCTGCACAACAGTGGAACCGAACAATGTTATTGCTTGACTTATCAAAAATAAAATCGCGTTCATCATTTTTTTCCTATAAGAACAAATCTCTGCGTAGGATAACCGAACTCTATCAACAGCTCCCTTTCAATAAATCCCAGCTGTTTTAATTTTATTCGATAACCTGTATCCGCTTTATCTTTTTCTCTGTAAGTTGTTATATAGATATCTTTTTGCGGTAGAAATTCCCTTTGCAATTTATTTAAAAATTTTTCTTCAATGCCTTCATTTCTATACTGCGGATGAATACCGAAAAATTCTATGTTACCGGTTCTATATGAAAAAGCCATTATGCCGACTGCTTTGTCCTCACATTCTAAAATCAAAGCTCTTTTTTGTTTAATACATTTTTTCAAATTCATAAGATAATCTGCTTCATCAAAATAAGGATACCCATCAATTACCAACTTCACTAATTCAATCCAAGCTAGAATATCTTTATATTCAGCCAAACGGATTTTTGTTAAATAAATTTGACGTTTGTTCTCTTTATACAGCCTAAATCGCAACTGCAACGGATAAAAAATTCTATTTTTCCGATAATCAGCCGGTGCTTTTTTATACATTTCCCTGAAAGCTACAGTAAACGCCTGCTGACTTTCATAACCGCAGATAACAGCAATATCTATAATTGCTTTTCGGGAAAATATTAATAACTCGGCAGCTCTCGTAAGCTGACGCCGTTGTACATAAGCACGAATTGTCATACCAGAAACCTCTGTAAACATACGATGTAAATGATATTTAGAATAATGTACTGCCTGAGCTATTTTCGTTAAATTCAATTTTTCCTCAATATGATTTTCAATAAAATCAATAACTGCTTCAGTAATTACAATTCTATTATCTTCCATTTTTGCCTCCTTTCTTTTAATAATATCAAAATATTATTCTTTTATTTTAATAAATCTTGCTAAATAAAAAAGCCGAACGACGATTTTTCATCTGTCGTTCGGCTTTTATTTATATCTTACTGATTTTCAATCGGTTTCATTGTCGGGAATAAAAGTACGTCGCGGATGGACGGACTGTCTGTTAAGAACATAACAAGACGGTCGATACCGATACCGAGGCCGCCTGTCGGCGGAAGGCCGTATTCAAGCGCCGTAATATAGTCGTGGTCCATCATATGCGCTTCGTCGTCGCCGTTTTCGCGTGCTTTCTGCTGGTCGATAAAACGCTGTTCCTGGTCAATCGGGTCATTGAGTTCGGAGAAGCCGTTTGCCAGTTCGCGTCCGTAAACAAATGCTTCGAAGCGGTCGGTGAACGCCGGATTTTCTTTATTGCGTTTAGCAAGTGGAGAAACTTCCGTCGGATACTGCGTGATGAATGTCGGCTGAATTAAGGTGGATTCAACTTTTTCATCGAATACTTCATACATGATTTCGCCGATGGAATTTTTGCCTTCAGTAGGTACACCGAGTTCTGCCGCCATTGCGCGCGCTTCTTCTAGTGTCTGCGCTTTGCTGAAATCTTTGC
>USIX01000023.1 GCA_900554895.1 uncultured Megamonas sp.
CATCTGTTTTGCCAGTACGTCAACGTCAAATGCAATTTTCATAATATAACCTCCATCTTTCAATCAATAATATATAACCCGTACGAAATTATTAAAAATGAAGGCGGCTACCCGAGCAACCGCCTTTTATTGTTATCCAAAATATTTATTAACAAATGCTTTTGTTACTTCAGCTGCTTTTTTTACATTTTCTTCATGACTCATAGCATAATATTCTGGACGAAATTCTTCAATCGTGCATACACCGTCAAAACCGATTCCCTTCAGTGCTGCTGCAATACCTGCATGGTCTACCACACCTTCTTCTAGCCACAGGCGTTTATCATCGCCGCAGGAACCGAGCGGCAAGTCTTCACAGTCATTTAAATGGTAAGCAAAGATTTTTTTGCCGTCTGCCGCTTTCAAATCTTCTAGTTTGGAGCACATTTCATGGAAATGGAATGTATCCACTGTTATACCGACATTGTCACGGTCAACAGCTTTTACTACATCATAAGCTGTACCGAATTGGTTAATGGAACAGTTCGGCGCACCGCAGAATTCAAGAGAGATTTTCATATCTTTGCCGACTTTATCGGAAAGATAACGCAATCTCTGTACAGCTTCTTCTTTAATTTCGCCGACAGTTTTATCTTTTACGTCGAAAGAAGGAACTGTGATGAGCATGTGCATACCGATAGCTTTGGAAACTTTAAGAATGAAATCTACTTCATCGTCTATTTCCTTTTCGCCTTCCGCATCTCTCTGATTGAAGAAAATAAGAGTATTATATGCCCAAGGTTTTAAGTGATGGTTTTTGAACCAGTCAGCAAGTTCTTCCAAAGTATGTTCTTTTAAATAATTTTTTACGCAGTCGAAACGGATTTCGATATAGTCAAAACCGTATTTTTCACACATTTCAAGGTCTGCCATTAAAGACTGGCCTTTACATTCAAGAGCAGTTGCTTCATTAAATCCGAGCTTCATAAAATCTATTCCTTTACAATAATATTATTTAAATTTGAAATTATTTGTAATCTACCCAAACTCCGCCTTTATCAGCAGATTCTACGCATTTAGTAATCCAGCGGATACCTTCAATACCACCGTCGATATCAGGATATACTAAATTTTTAAGCGTTTCTTCATCTCCGCGGTTTTTCGCATCGATAGCGATTGCAAATTTAAGATAAATATTTGCCCAGCTATCACCTAAACCTTCTGTATGCAAAACAGCCATACGTTCATAATCGTTGCATTCATCACAGAGATAATTCATGCCGCGTATTAATTTCTGTGCTGGTTTACCCTGAATTTCATAAATCAGTTCGTTAGGCTGGCTGTCCGTAAATTCCAGAGAAGCTTTAGAACCGACAATGCGAATGTGTTGAGAGTCCATGCTGCCGGCATCAACGGCGGAAACCCACATACGGCCAACAGTACCATTTTCATAGCGCATTAATACGTAAGCGTTATCTTCCAATGGTGCACGGGATTTTACGAAGGACTGTCTGTCGCAGAGAACTTGTTTTAATTTAATGTTAGGGCAAATTAACTGTGACATGTAGAATGTATGTGTTGATAAATCGCCTAATACGAAAGAAGGACCGGATTTTGCAGGATTTACGCGCCATTTTTGACCTTCAGAAGTTTTGTCACCGATTTCATCGCAGGCAAAGCCGTGTGTATAACGCAGTTCAATCATGTGGATATCGCCGAGGTCACCGTTTTCAATCATTTTTCTCATTTGTAAAAGTAATTGGAAACCGGAAAAACCATATGTTACGCCGACGATTTTATTCTGTTTTTCGGCTAATGCTTTTATTTCTTCACCCTGCTCAACTTTAAAGAAAAGTGGTTTTTCACAAATTACATGAAGACCTGCTTCCAGAGCTGCTTTAGCAATTTCATAATGAGTGAAATTCGGTGTTGCAATAGAAACGACTTCAATACCGTCAGGTCTTTTAGCTTCTTCAGCAAACATTGTTTTATAATCAGGATAAAGTCTATCTTCGGCTACGCCGATATTCGTACCGAAATCTTTACAACGTTCAAAATCCACATCAAATGCACCGGCTACTAATTTGAAAGCCGTATTATCTCTTAATGCACCGGTACGATGTTTATATCCGACTTGTCCTGTGCGGCCTCCGCCTACAACTCCCCAGCGTAATGGTCTTGCAATTTTCTTTTCTCCGTTTAACATAGTAATATCTCCTTTATAAAAAAATTAATATTTATTTTATGTGCACATACGGGTATCAAAAAATTTATAAGTATTGTAGATGTATATAAAAAATAGAGGGTTAATAATTTTTTCTTACTCTACTTATAAATTCCCTTGATTTACCTTAATTATAAAGTATATAATGAATAAAATAAATATTATATCTTGTTTAAAAATTTATCATTCTTGTTTTTGATAAAATAAGGGAGTATTTTTTATGCGAATAGTAGAAGCTGGTATTTTACCTCAATCAATATGTTTTTCGTTTACACCTTCGGAATTGGCAAAAAAGCTGTATTATTACCCTACATGGTGTGGTCATTATTATTGTAACAGTAATTATTATATAAAAAGGGAAACATTTCCGGCTGTTTTGGTTGCATTCATTTGTAGAGGAGAAATGCAGGTTGAATATAGAGAAAAATTTTTTGAAGCTCAAAGAGGTGATGTTGTTCTGTTGGATTGTCTTGAACCACATTATTATCATGCCAAAGACGAGTTGGAATTTTTGTATATAAATTTTTCTGGCTGCAATGCACATGAAATCAGCCAGCATATTATTCAGGAAGCAGGCTCACTGCTTCGACAGCAAAGTAATATTCTAATAAGTAAAGAGCTACATAGTATGGTAGATTTATATACTAATAATGATATAGAAACAATGTTTCAGTCTTCAATGAGAATTTATCGTATTTTTGAAAATCTATTAATGACAGATACTGTTGATGATACGAAACAAGAGCCTATTAATGATACTATTCATTATATAAAAAACAATATTTCAAAAAATATTTCTTTAGATGTATTAGCAGATATTGCGAAGATGAGTCCTTTTTATTATGCTCATTGTTTTAAAAAGCAGACAGGATTTTCACCGATAGAATTTGTTATAAATACACGCATAGATTATGCCAAAGCATTACTCGTACGTACTACTAAATCAGTTGAGGAAATTGCATATATGGCAGGTTACTCATCAAGTAGCAGTTTCATTACTGCTTTTATGAAACGTACCGGAATATCACCTAAACAGTATCGTAAATATCATAAAGGTGAATAAAAAAGAGCTGCTGCCTGTCGGCAACAGCTTAATAGAGAGAAATTTTATTTTTTTATCAACCGATACAGACTGATGATTTCGACTGCAACGTCTTTTAATGTATAGGTGGTCATTAAATAATCCTGCGCATGTGAAATCAGGACGTTGAATTGCAGTTTTTCCCCATTAGCTTCTCGGGTTAATAACTCTTGTGTCTGCAGTTTATGTGCCTGCTGCAATTGTTCAGAGGCTTTTTCAAGCAGTGCGTCTGTTTCGCTGAACTTGCCTTCACGGGCTAGCTTTAATGCTTTTTGCAGTTCAGCTTTGGCATCGCCGGCAAGTGAGATTATATCAAAAGCTACTTTTTCAGTATTCATATTAATTATCCTTTCATTATAGCTTCAACGGCCGTTTTCGTGTCCGTGAGAGGAAACAGTTCATAACCGACGCGGTACGTATAACCGAGTTTTTCCAGTACTTTATAAACGTTGGAGTAATTGATTTCTCCTGTGCCCGGTTCGTGGCGGCCCGGAGCGTCAGCAATATGAATATGACCGATTTGGTCGATGTATTTCGTGATGTTGTCACAGATACTTCCTTCATTGAGCTGCATATGGTAAGCGTCGTAGAGAATTTTTAAATACGGCGAGTTGATAAGACGGGTGATTTCTGCTGCCATCTGAGTCGTCTGAAGAAAATTGCCTACATGGTCAGTCGTGATATTAAGTCCTTCTAAATTTAAGCGGATTTGATATTTTTCGGCAAGTTTTACACTGGCAAGCAACGTATCGTACATTGAGCAGAGTTTTACAGTGTCGGATAACTCATCATAATGATTTACAACAATGCCGCCTTCGCCGAGCGCATTGGAATGGATTGTTACGGAAGCGGCACCGACTTTCTGTGCCGCCTGTAAAGATGCTTCCAGGTCAATCAGATATTTTTCTTTATGTGTCGGGTCAACGAGAGAATAGTCGGCATCGCCGTTGAAACCGCTGATATTTATATTTGCTTTTTGTGCAGCATCGCGTACCTTATCGAGGTCGCGGATACGCCAGTCCCAAAATTCAACTGCTTCAAAACCGTCGTTTTTGGCAGCCTGAAATCTGTCGTAGAAATCAAGTTCGGTATATAATGTGTCAATACATGCGCAGCGTTTTAAGCTCATTTTATTCAACCTCCGAAATTTTTACAGGGCGGCCTTCTTTTAAGGATTTAGTAGCTGCTGCTGCCATGAGTACAGGATATAAGCCGTCTTCGCCAGTAACAGGGGTTTCCTTGTCGTTTGCAACAGCATCGGCAAAGGCTTTCATTTCATTTACGAATGCGCCCTGATAACGGTCCCACATAACCTGATAAGCTGTGCCGCCTACAGTGCCGTTGGCATCGGCAAAAGTTGCGGTATTTGGAATATCGTTCGTGTTCATGGCAACGCCTTTGGAACCGAATACTTCCACCCTTTGGTCATAACCATATACGGCTTTGCGGCTGTTGTCAATAGTGGCGATAGTGCCGGAAGCGAATTTTAAAGTAACGACTGCCGTATCAACATCGCCAGCTTCGCCGATTGCAGGGTCGACAAGTACGGAGCCTTGAGCGTAAACTTCTTCTACTTCACTGCCGGCGAGGAAACGAGCCATATCAAAATCGTGTATCATCATATCATAGAAGATACCGCCGGAAACTTTTACATAAGCGATGGAAGGCGGCTCAGGGTCGCGGGAGCTGATGCGAATGAGGTGTGGCTGTCCCACTTTACCCTGTTGAACCATATCGTAAACGGCACGATGATTGTGGTCAAAACGGCGGCAGAAGCCGATTTGCAGTTTTACGCCTGCGTCTTTTGCTGTCTGAATGGCATTTCTGACTTTAGCCAAATCATAATCAATCGGTTTTTCGCAGAAGATATGTTTGCCTGCTTTAGCCGCTTCTACGATATATAAAGAATGCGTATCGGTGGAAGAACAGATGAGTACAGCTTCGATTTCTTTATCGTTTAAAATATCGTTGGCATCTTTTGTTACATTGGGAATACCGCATTTTTTCGCAAATTCTGCCGTTGCTTCATTTGCAAACGGGTCTGCGATAGTTTTTATTTCCAATTCAGGTACGAACATAGAAATGTTGCGAGCGTGAACTTTACCAATACGACCTGCGCCGATAATACCAATTTTCATGATTAAAATCTCCTTTATTTACAATATTTATAGTTGAATTTTATTAATTAGACAAGTTTTTAAGCATTTTTAGGGCTGCCGACAGACTGCATTTCCTTGCGGTTGTAATGGCGGAAACCATGTTCAATCTGTTCAAGCGTTTTGCCTTTCGTTTCCGGTACAAATAATTTTACGAATGTGAGGGAAACAAAGCCGATGATAACAAAGATGAGGAATGTGGATTGAAGTCCGAGTGCGCTCAAAAGCACAGGGAAAGTAAGACCTACGACGAAATTCGTTATCCAGTGGAACAGTACGCAGATACCCATGCCGAGCCCTCTGACACGCAGCGGAATTATTTCCGAGAGCAGAAGCCATAAGATAGGACCGATGCAGCTCTGCATAAATGCAAGAAACATTACAGTAAGGCTTAAGATGATAAATGGAAGATAAGGGCTGTTTTCCAGCAGTGTGGAACTTACGGTTATTAAGAATAGAGCAGTCGTTGTACCGCTGAGGCCTGTAAGAAGCATGGTGCGTCTTCTGATTTTTGTCATGAGGGAAATACCTACGCATACAGCTATTACGGAGGTTAAACCGTTTAAAGTGTTGGCGATTAGAGCCGCCTGCATGGAAAAACCGGACTGATTTAAAATCTGAGTGCCGTAATACATAATGGAGTTTACGCCTGTAAGCTGAGTGAATGTCGCGATACCCATACCGATTAAGATAATTCTTCTAATCCACGGCGTATTCAAATCCCTGAAACTTACCTGTTTGATATTTTTTTCCGCAGCAATGGTATCCTGAATATCGTTTAATTCGGAGATAGCATGTTTGTCCGTTTCACGTATTTTCTTGAGAACACCGAGAGCTTCGGAAACTTTGCCTTTGGAAACAAGCCAGCGCGGACTTTCAGGCAGGCGCATCATGCCGAAGAACAGTACGACAGCCGGAAGAGCGGCAACTGCCAGCATATAACGCCATACATGCGGGTCGCCGGCAAGTGCTACGGCAATCAGAGCATTAAAGACGAAAGCGAGAAACTGTCCGGTTACAATCATGAGTTCGTTCTGCGTAACCATGCGCCCGCGCTTTTCCGAAGGAGACACTTCTGCAAGATAAGCCGGAACGGTAACGGAAGCACCGCCTACGGCAAGACCGAGAGCAAAGCGGGAAATGAGCATGACTTCAAAACTTGGTGCAAGGCTGCATCCGAGCGTAGCAATAAAGAATAATACCGAGAGCATAAAGATGTTTTTGCGGCGTCCCTGCATATCGGAGATTTTGCCGCCGATTACGGAGCCGAACGTAGCACCGAGCAGCAGAGAACTTGCTACCATGCCTTCGTGCAGCGGTGTGAGATTGAGCTGGTCCGGCTGCGCCATATAAGGAAGAGCGCCGTTTACAACGCCTGTATCGTAACCGAATAATAATCCGCCGAAAGTGGAAATTATCATTATTGTTTTCAAATAAGATTTCGAGTCTTCAATCTGAGATGACATTTTCATCGTCCTTTCTTATAAAATGAAATATGTTTAAGCTTCATTTTTAAGAGCAGCTGCGCTTTTGATTAACTTTCTGTAATTATTATATTTAATTTACAATAAAAAATAATTTTATTATTTTTAGAAAATTTGCCTTTTGGTTGGCTGTTTAAAATATTTAAATAAAAAAATAAGACACCTTGACGGAAAAGGTGTCTTATTTTTGGAATTAGTGTTTTATTTCTATTTGTTGTTCTTTTTGACAAAAGAATAAAGAAGAAGGTGCTGGTTCAGTACAATATAATATAAAAAGAATTAATTATTAATTTATTCTTATATTATGCCAGGCAATTTTTCTTTGAACGCAAAGAAAAGTTGCCGAAAATTTACTTTACGGCTACCGGAAAATTATCTAAAATGCGGAATGTAGATTTAGCATGACTAGCTATTTACTACATCTACCACCTTATTTTAAATATACTATTATTGAGATAAAATCATACTTAACTTAATCTACATCTGGATACTGGAAGGCACGAGCCAAATTCCAAGCGTTTCGAGCCGCCTTACTGACTGGATTTATAGAAAAGCTACGAAGGCTCGCCCTGTGCAGCGTTAGCGTAACGTTAAAAAAATGTTTCTTTTTGGTTCGTTTTTCTTTGTGTCAAAGAAAAATGAACAACGCTGATTAATTGTTATTTATTGCGGTATTCGCTGGGATTTACACCGACGATTTTCTTGAACAGCTTGCAAAAATACTGATAATCGGTAAAACCTTCTTCGGTAGCGATATTTTTTATTTTATCACTGCTTTTAGTAAGCCGTTTTTTCACGGCATTTAAGCGGCGGTTTATCAAATAATCGGAAAAGTTCGTGCCGGTACTTTTTTTGAACAGCGTGGAGAAATAAGCGGGATTGAGATGTACATAATCAGCGACAACCTGCTGTGACAACGGTTCTTTGTAATGTGTATCGATATATTTAACAGCGAGACGAATGGCGGGATGAGCGATATCATTTTGTTTAAGTGTATTTCGTTTTTGCATAAGTTGATGAATGAACTGCTCTTTAAATTCGACAAAACTGTTAAAGTCAAAATGCAAATCACAGTTCAAAGTATTTTTCAGGTGATTTACGATGAAGAGCAGAGCATTCAGGCTTAAATGCGACCGTTCTATATTTGTTAAAAACTTCTGCTGCAGTATTTTAAAAGCAGCATCATCCGAATTTTGCGCATCAATCAATTCTTCTAGTTCTTTGAGAGTACTGTCCGTAATTTGTGAAGTAATACGCAAAAAATCGGTTTCTGAAAAAATTTTACTGTTTGTATAAAATAGAATATCGTTCAGCTGGAATAAATTAAGCCAGTGCCGTTTTAAATCAAGTATATTCGTCTGTATATCACTGGCGGCGCAGACAGCATTCAGATTGAAATACCGCAGGGAAAATATAATTATTTTTTGCATCAGGGATTTTAAAATCTTATCCAATCGGGCACGGCTGTTTTCGTTGATAAAATCAATCAGTATACCCCAGTACTCACTGTTTTTCTGTAGTTGAAAAACATAAACAGCGGTTTTTAAGTTGTATTCATTGTTTTGAAAAATATTGCGGCACATTTCCCGAAATGCCTGTTTAAATGTACTGATATCATTATCTTCCAGTACTTGCAGGCGTTTTTGCCAGTCGGTGAGTTTTATCAATACAGCACAGCCAGTGGCAAATGTGGCATCTATTTCTGCCTGCTTTGCCAGATTAAGCAGATTTTCCGTAGTGTTTGCAGAATTATCGGTAAAAGCGGTGAAAAAATCGTTTTGCAGTTTACGCCGTCCTATCTGTGCCAGTTCTTCCGTCGAGATGGAGCTGTTATTTTGTATAGGTACAGACAGGGGTTTTAATTTCTGTAAAATATCCAGCAGAGCATCTGCTGTTAAATCATTTTTTCGCAGATAATCATTGGCGCCTAATTTCATCGCTTCTTTTACGTAGATGAAATCATCATGGCAGCTCAGTACGATAATGTGACAAGGCAGATTATCGTGTTTTAAAGCTTTTATAAGTTCCATGCCGTCCATAACAGGCATACTCATATCGGTAATTACAGTATCTATTTGTTCTCTTTGACAGATAGTGAGAGCTTCTTTGCCGTTTTTGGCATCATAGAGTAAAAAGTCGTGTTTTTCCCAGTCCAGCATCTGTTTTAAATATGTTCTGACGATAAAATCATCGTCGGCTATAATAATTTTTCTCATCAAAAATCCTCCTGCATTAAATATTCATCGGCATTATCCAAAGTTATTAAATTATTTTCGACATAATTATTTTCGTTCGGTATGATATGATTTTCCAGATATTTCATCACGATGTTGATGGCAAGTACGCCCGTTTCATTGCCGTCTTGCGATATCATTGCATCGATTTTGCGGTTTTTTATCGCCATAATAGCATCATTTTGAGTATCGACGCCGATTATTTTTACGGATTTACTGCTGTTGTCGATTACTTCTGCCGCACCGAGAGCCATTATGGCGCTGGTAACAAAAACTCCTCTCGTCTGCGGATATTCCTGAAGCAGTTTTTCTGTCTGGATGGTAGCCTGGCGATATTTAGTATCATCGGCAAGGCATGTGCTGATTTTCAAATCTGTATGATTTTCAATATAGTCTACAAATCCGGCAGTGCGCTGGATATGGGCATCCTGGCTGGCACTGCCCGCTATTACGCCGACGTATGAGCCGGGCGGGAGATTGTCTGCCATATATTTGGCAGCTTTTTGACCGATGCTGTAATTATTTGAGCCGATATAGGGAGTATTTGCCAGTTTTTCATCGAGGGAAAATATGGGGAGATGTTTTTGCTCGGCTAAATTCAGATAAGCGGAACTTTCACTGATGTTGCATGAGGATATAATCAGAGCATCGATATCATTGTTTATTAAATCAGTTATGATTTTATTCTGTTCCCTGTAAGCAGCTTCATCCGTAGCATACAGTACGATTAAATTCAGATTGTGTTCTTTGGCGGCTTTTTGCATACTGGAACGGACGGCTAGCCAGTGTTTGCTGTCCATCGCTTTTAAGACGACACCGACCGTGTATCTGGGAACAGTGATAGTCTGTTTGTCGATAGCATTATAGTAATTTATGGCAAAGACCAAAAGAGTGAGCATTGTACAGATACTGCAGAGAATAATTCGCATAATAATGCCTCCTATAGTTTATATTCATTGATATCATGCGAAATCGGTAATTTTATTTGCGCTTTTGTATAGGTTTTATTGTCACTG
Organism: uncultured Megamonas sp.; assembly: GCA_900554895.1. GTDB lineage: Bacteria > Bacillota > Negativicutes > Selenomonadales > Selenomonadaceae > Megamonas > Megamonas gallistercoris. Next base: position 10,175 of record USIX01000023.1, read on the forward strand.
AAATAAATAAGTGTTCCTTTAGCGCCGTAATATAAGCGCAGTCGTTCTTTAATATTGAATACGCCGATGCTGGAATATCCGCCGGAAGTTTTTTTCGTCATATTGGTAAAGCTGTTCATCTGTTCCAAAGACATACCTTTACCGTTGTCTGTTACTTCCAAGTAAAGAAAATCGTCTTTTAAATAGGAACGGACAGTTATGCGGCAGAACGGTTTTTCTTCGGATGGACCGTGAATAATACTGTTTTCTACAAGCGGTTGCAGAATAAGGCGCGGCACAAAGCAGGTTAAGGTATTTTCATCAACGGAAAAATCGGCTTTAAACGTATCCATCATGCGGAATTCCTGTAAGGCTATATAATTTTTCAATGTGGCTATTTCTTCACTTAACGGAGCGAATTCGCCTTTGCGGTTGGTACTGACCTGCAACAGGTCGATGAAATTGCCGAGCAGGCCGCCGATATTTTTGGCTCCCTGCATAAGGGCGGCAAAACGGATGGCATTCAGCGTATTGTAGATAAAATGCGGCCGTATCTGGTATTGTAGTGCATTCAGTTCAGCTTCTTTTTTCAGAGCTTTTTCCGCAGCCAAATCGTCAATGAGCCTGTCAATATGTGACAGCATATGGTTGAATATTATCGCCAGCTTGCCGATTTCATCACGGCTTTTTACTTTGGCGCGGATAGATAAATCACCTTTGGCTGCTTTCTGCATAGCATACGTCAGTGCTTCAATCGGTTCATTCAGTTTGACTGCCATAAAATAGATAAAAATAAGGCCGGCGAAAAAGATTAGCAATGAACAGATAATTATCAGAATTTGAATAATGAATAACTGTTCAAGCAGAATTTTCTTATCGACAGACAGAGCGAATTCATAGTGCGAAAATGGTGCTGTAGCGTATACTGTCAGATATGTTTTGTCATTGATATTTATATCCGCCGAATTGGTTTTGTGTTCATGTATAATCTGGTACAGATGCCGTGTTGTTGCATGGTCAGGGTATTTATTGGCGGAAGCAATGTTGCCGAGGTTGTCGAACATATAGATGATATTGCTGTCATTACTGGCTATGTCACCGAGATAAGTGTAGTACAAAGCCCGTTCACTTACTGTACATATGATGTAAGCCTGTGTCTGAGAGCTGGCAGAAACGGGTGAACTATACAGATAAACCGATTTTGCGGAAGAGCTTAATATATCTTTAGTGAACAGAGGCTGCATGCCGTTTTGTCTTTGCAGGATTTCTGTTAAGGCAGAAGCTTCTTCGGGTGTTAGTTTCTGTACAGAATTATATTCATCGGCACGGATTAATGTTCGGGATTGGGGAATGTAACAGTAGATATTATCTATAAGAGCATTTTTCTCCTTGTAGGTATGCAGCATTTCCGACAGTCGGCGAAATTTTTCGGCAGTATTTTGCTGAATTAAATTTTGCACATCATCGCTGAAGGATAATTCAGCAGAATTGCGATAGATATTTTGAAATTCCTCGTCAACATTTTTCAGTCCTATGTACAGTCGGTCATACAGTGATTTGGCATATTGCTGCGTGAAAAAATCGGCTGAATTCTGATAAAACAGCAGTGAGATAATTAGAGTGATGACTAAATTGATGGATAATGTTATTAAAAACATTTTTGAACGCATATTAAAAATAATTTTCATACAAAGACTCCTAGTGAATACCTGTTGTGCCGGTTAATTTTTCAAGCAGCAGAATACTTTATATTTAATGAAGTTAAGTTATAGCAGCTAGCCGATATAAAGTATGATACTGCCGATATAGGATAAATGTCTTTATTGCACAGCAGGTAATAGATAATATTTTTATAATATTTAATCGAATTGACAAAATGCTTATATATGCTTAAACTAAAGTTAGTGTGGTGATTTATATGTATCAGGAAGAACGCTTATATCAAATATTGAATTTATTGCGTGAACGAAAAAGTTTGTCAAAACAGGAAATTATGGAAAATTTTCAAATATCTCGAGATACGGCGCGCCGTGATATCATCTGTCTGGTGAATGAAGGACTGGCGCTGCGTACGCATGGCGGCATAACGTTGCCTACCATTCAAATAAAACCGGGATACAAAGAGCGTGCCGGTCTGCAGCTGGAAAAGAAAAATCAGCTCGGTAAAATGGCCGCTGCCTATATCAAGCGTAACAGTGTCTGTTACCTGGATTCATCGACGACCGTACAGTATATGTGCAATTATATCAAGGAAAAAACAATCATTTATAGTAATTCTATCGATATCATTGAGCAAATGCAAGATAATAAAAATGTGGAACTGCATATTCTGGGAGGCAAATGGGATACGTCCGACCGGTTTATTTACGGCAGTGAAGCAATGAATTTTCTAGATAATATTCATTTTGACATTGCTTTTCTGGGAACGACAAGTGTTACGGAGGACGGATTTTATACGTGTAGCAACGAAGATGCGGCGATAAAACGCATGGTGGCGAAAAAATCGTCATTTGTATGTGTGCTGGCAGATTCAGGTAAATTTTTGTTTCAGCCGTCATTTAAATTTGCCAAATTGAATGATGTAGATATAGTGCTGACGACGAAGATGCCGCCAAAATCTATTATAACGGCTTTGGCAAAAGCGAATAGTTCTTTAATTTGGAATTTTACCGACACCTTAAAAGGAGGGAAAGATTAATGGCTGTAAAACTGATTGCACTGGATATGGACAACACGTTGCTTGATAGGCAAAAGCTTGTTTCGGCTGAAAATGCAAAGGCTGTAAAAAAGGCAATGCAAAAAGGCGTATATGTGACGATTGCCACAGGAAGAATGCCGGCTTCTGCCAGTTATTTTGCCAAAAATCTCGGTATGAACTGCCCTGTCGTATCATGCAACGGCGGCGTAGTTAAACCGCTTGATGGAGGAAAACCGATTTTTGAAGCGCATTTCCAGCCGGAAATCTTACTGAAATTGATGGAAACGTGTTATGAAAAAAACTGGTATATACGCTGGTATATAAATGATACAATTTATGTAAAATATAAGGATGAGAGAATGTTTCCAGCATATAAAACGACGAAGGGCTTGGATATTGTGGAGGTCGGTGATAATTACGCCAAATATGCTGATAATGTTACACAGCTTGTCATCTGCGATGTGAACGGTAAAATTCAGAGTATATACGATTATGTAGCGGAACATTTTAAAGGAAAAATCGGTTTGCAGCAGAATACAGGCTTTACAATGGATGTTACGCCGCCAGGCATAAATAAAGCAGTCGGGCTTAGCCGTCTGGCGGATTATTTGGGAATAAAGCAGATGGAAGTCATGGCGGTAGGCGATGGAGATAATGATTTGGATATGATAAGATACGCCGGTATCGGTGTTGCTATGGAAAATGCTATTGATGATTTGAAAAAGGCAGCATCGTTCATTACAAAGGATTGTGATAATGACGGTATTGCTTATGCGATAGAAAAACTCGTATTGTAAAGTTGGGGAATAGAGGGGTGGATTTTATGAAATTTGTGTTTGCTCCCGATTCATTTAAAGGAACATTATCTTCGCAGGAAATTATTTCTATTTTAACAAAAAAAGCTAGGCAGCATTTTGAGAATATACAGACGCAAGGCGTATTGATTGCTGATGGCGGGGAAGGCACGATTGAAGCTGTAGAGCAGATGAAGGGCGGCAGCAGAAAATATCTGGAAGTTACAGGGCCGCTGGGGGAAAAAGTAAATGCTCATTATTTAAGGCTGAATGAAAAGCAGGTATTAATTGAAATGGCAACCGCTTCCGGCATAACGTTAATTCCGTATCGTGAAGGCAATGCACTGTATACTACTTCCTACGGAACGGGAGAACTGATAAAAGATGCACTGCTTTCAGGAGCTGATGATATTATTATTTCCATAGGCGGAAGTGCGACAAATGACGGCGGTATAGGTATGCTGATGGCCTTAGGCGTCAGATTTCTTGATGACAAAGGTAAAGAGCTGGAACCGATAGGCAAAAATTTGCTTAATATAGCCAGAATTGATACAAAGTCTTTAAATAAACGGATAAAAATGGCAAAATTCACAGTCATGTGCGATGTCACTAATCCACTTGTCGGCCAAAATGGAGCAACGTACGTTTTTGGTCCGCAAAAAGGTGCAAATAAGGAACAGTTACATCTTTTAGAAAGCGGTATGAAAAATTATGCTGCTAAAATCAAGGAAACACTCGGTATTGACGTAGCAGATTTGCCAGGAGGCGGTGCAGCCGGCGGCATGGGAGCGGCGTTAATGGCATTTTGCGGAGCTTTTCTGCAATCGGGCATAAAAACAATTCTTGAGCTGATTAATTTTAAAGATATAATTGCCGATGCGGATTTGATTATTACAGGTGAAGGGAGAATTGACGGGCAGTCGGCAAACGGGAAAGTTTTGGACGGGATAGGCCAATATGCTAAAGAAAAAAATATTCCCGTTATCGCTTTAGCCGGCGGTATGGGAGATAATGCCCATCTTGTATATGACTGCGGCATCGACAGCATTATGGTTACGGTCAATTCGCCGATGAGCCTTGAGGAGGCACTTGATAATGCGGAACCTCTTTTGGAGGACTGTGCGGACAGACTGTTCCGATTTATAAAAATAGGCATGAATTTATAAAAAAAGCGTTAATCCTCCAATAAGGGATTAACGCTTTTCATATTATTTTTCCAAACCGTATTTTTTGATGTAACGGTATAAAGTTACACGGCTTACGCTGAGCAGATTGGAAAGTCGGCTTACATTGCCACCGGCGGCTTTCCATGCCTTGAGAAAGATTTCTTTATCTGTCTTCCATTTATTGTCCGGTTTGACATTGCCCATGAGATTGATGTCCGTCGGCAGAATATTTTTACCGGATGTATTGAAGAATGAATATTCCAGTACGCTTTGGAGCTGTTTGATATTGCCAGGCCAATCGTAATTACGCAGCAGTTCGATTGTTTCCGGCAGAAGTTTTTTCGTTTCCATCTGATGCTGACGGGATAGTTCTTCCACAACATGGATGGCAAGTTTCGGAATATCATCACGGCGTGAACGCAGGGACGGCACGCGTATTATGCTGCGGGAAATAATATTGAACAGTTTTTCGTTAAACTGACCTTTTTCCGTAAGGCGACGCAGGTTGCTGTCCGTTGCGGCAATGATGCGGACATCGATACTGCGTTCCAGACTTTCGCCGATACGGTGCGTTTTCTTTTCGGATAATGCCTGTGCAAGCATTTTAGCAATATTATTAGGCATTTTTTCAATTTCATCAATAAATAATGTACCTTTGCTGGCAAGTTCCAATTTACCCGGATGACTTACCTCAGGTTCAGTCATGGCACCAAATAAATCCTGTTCTAAAAGCTCCGGTGTGAAATCAGCGCAGTTTATGGAAATGAGCGGACCTGCCATGCGCATGCTTGCCATATGAATACCGTGTGCAAGACGTTGTTTGCCGACACCGGCTTCACCCTGAATTAATATATGGTTTTTGTTGCGGGCAACGCGGTAAGCACGTTCCTTCATTTGAATGAAAGTCTTGCTGTCGCCGACCATGGAACTTAAACTATATTTTGCTGTATAACCGGAGGCATGAGCAACGAGTGTGCGCAAATCTTCAATCGGCATGGATACAGTAACGACGCTTTGCACTTCTTCATCGTCTTCGGAATTTTTCAGTGGAACGACGGTTGTGATATCTTCATACGTTTTGTTATTGGTAATCCAGGTGGTTTCACGGTTGTAGCAGGAAATTCCCTGAAAGCCGTCATAAATCGGTGTATGTGTGTAGTTTAAGACAACATCTTTCAGATGAGCCGTTACATTATTTTCATCAATAGCGTTGATTACGGATAGACGTTCTTTACCCATGCGGTTTGTGTAGACGATTTTGTCTTCAGGCATGATATGGTAAACGGCAAATGGCGCAGCGTCCAAAATAGCTTTTTGAGCTTTGATGTTCAAAGACTGTTTTATATTGAGCTCCAAAGCTGTCTTTAAAGTAATCAGTAAAGCTAAAATAACATCTTGAGATATTTTTTCATGCTGCATGGCAGTGAGAGAAACGATATAGGTGAGTTCGTCATTGACGATGACAGGCACGGAGCCGGAGTTCATACCGTGCAGTTCTTCCAGCCATATTTCCGGACCGAAAATCCAGAAAGGCGTTTTTGTTTCTTTTACGATATTGCAGCTGAGCGTGCCGACATTTTCCACGCTTAAAGAAACGCCTTCCAGCTTATCGATTAAGCGGGATGTTATGTTCGCGTATTTTTTCAGGACAATGCAGTCGGAAGTCATGAGGGTCAGGCATAAATCGTATTCATGAATAAAATCTATTATATTATCAATAAAATGGTCTAAATAATTGATGGCGTCAGTGTGTTTGTTTTGCAGTTGAGTAAGTTCAACAGGGGATAGGCGGGCACTGGAGGGAATTTTTTTAGGATTTACCTGATGTTCGTGGGATTTTTGCCAGGAGGCAGCAATCCACGGATGTACATTTGGGTCAATAATTCCCTTGGCAGTGAAAGTTTTGTAATAATTTATCAATTTTTCGCGATTGCGATGTTCTCTAATCATATTTTAAAATAACCTCAATTCCGTAATGTTTGTACAATATTCATCTGATTATATTATTTATATTAGCAAAACTGTAATAAAGTATCAATTAGTTTAATAAAAAATAATTACAAATGTGCAAATAATTTTGTTTCAGTGTTAACTTGTAGCTCCAATCTATATTTGATATACTTTATGTATTATGAATTAAGGATGGGATTTTTAAATGGCTAGAATGAGTAAACGTATTAGCAATAAAATCAGCAAAGCTAAACAGGAACAGCAGCCGAAAGAAACAAAAAAGAAATATGGCAGAGATATCTGGCTGATTATCCTAATTGTCGTTAACTTCTTATTATTAATAACAAGCTGGCAGATGCTGACACAGTCGCCGTTGAACTTCACAGCGTATTTTCTGCTGGAAATAGTTTTGATTGTAATGTATATCAACAGACATGCCAATATGTCGGAGAAAGTTGCTAAATGGATGTATAGGACGCAAATCGGTCTTATGGCTGTCATATTGGTACTGTTTATAATTAATGCCATCGGTTATTTTGCGAACTGATTGATAAAAACTCCGTGAGAATAAAATCTGCACGGAGTTTTTTTGTTTGACTTGTAGTATGCTTAAAGGTGTAAGATAAAAATATAAATATGCAGATAAAAATAAAGGAGGTTTTATTATGAAACCTATTGCAGGAACAGGCGGAGAACAATATATTCTGTACAGTGAACGTACAGGAGAAGAGTCCGTTGTCTATTTTACAAGAGACCTTTCGGAGGAAGGCTTAAAGAAAATCTATGAGCGCGTGAAGAAAAATATGGCGGGAAAAGTCGGTATTAAACTGCATACTGGCGAACCGCACGGCCCGAATATCATTCCCCGTTCTTGGGTGGAAAATCTGATAAAAACGGATTTGCCGGATGCGGCGGTTGTGGAAACGAATACCTACTATGACGGCGGACGGTATACGACGCAGCAGCATTTGGAAACACTTAAAACCAATGGATGGACATTCTGTCCGGTAGATATTTTAGATGCGGATGGAACGGTAGCAATGCCTGTAAAAAACGGTAAATGGTTTACAGAAATGTATATGGGCAAAAATCTTGTAAATTACGATTCTTTGTTTGTACTTACACATTTTAAAGGGCATACGCAGGGCGGTTTCGGCGGTTCGGCGAAAAATATCGGTATCGGCTGTGCAGACGGACGTATCGGTAAGGCTATGATACACACGACTCCGGGTTCGGCCAATCAGTGGGATATTGCCAAAGAGGAATTTATGGAGCGTATGATGGAATCGGCAAAAGCCGTTATTGACCATTTTGGTGAACATATAACATTCGTAAATGTATTGCGCAATATGTCCGTTTCCTGTGATTGCGAAGGTGTGGCAGCACAGCCTGTTGTAACACCGAATATCGGTATTTTGGCTTCAGATGATATTTTGGCTATTGACCAGGCTTCAGTAGATTTAGTTTACGCGCTTAAAGAAAACGATAAACATGCTTTAGTAAAACGTATGGAGTCGCGTCATGGATTAAGACAGCTCACGTATATGAAGGAACTTCAGATGGGTAATGACAAGTATCGTCTTATAGATATTGATAATGAAGATAAGGAAATAACGTTGCGAGAAGCAGTAAAAGACGTTGTGCCGTTCAAAGCGGAATAACGCAAAAAAATCCTTGTGCGAATTAATGCACAAGGATTTTTTATTTAGGAGAAATTAATAGTTAGTAGCCTTGATTTCAAAAAATGCTTTTGGATGAGCACATACAGGGCATATTTCCGGTGCTTCAGTACCTTCATATACATGACCGCAGTTGGAACACATCCAAATCATTTTTTCATTGCGTTTAAATACTTTATCTTCCTGAATGTTAGCCAATAAAATATTGTAGCGTTCATCATGTTCTTTTTCAATTTTTGCTACCATTTCGAAGAGGTTGGCAATACGAGTGAAGCCTTCTTCACGTGCTACTTTGGCAAATTCCGGATACATGGAAGTCCATTCTTCATGTTCGCCGGCTGCAGCAGCTTTTAAGTTTTCTTCTGTTGTACCGATTTTATCTACAAGTTTGAACCAGATTTTAGCGTGTTCTTTTTCGTTGCCGGCAGTTTCTTCAAAAATTTTGGCAATCTGCACATAGCCGTCTTTTTTTGCTTTAGAAGCAAATGGTTGACCTCATTCGTCAAATTCTCCAAGGTGGTAAACACATCTATGACAAGAGAATTTCCTATATCAAAACGAGCTCGCTGTATATTGAGCCTTTAAGTGATGATCGTATGATGATTAACCTCGATGGCGAATACGGTGGTGATGCACCAATTCATCTCCAAAATCTGAAGAATCATATTGAATTTTATGCAAATATTGATGAGATTTCTGATGATGCCATCACTCTTCCAGATACAGACGAATTAGCTCTTGAAGCCATTGCACAAAAATTCAGTACAGAAGCTGAAAAAATTGAGAATGACTAATGTTAAACCTTTAAGCAGCCTAAGATAGGTTGCTTTTTAAGTATATTTGTAGAAAATGACGCTTTCATTTGTTACAATAGAAAAAACTGGGAAATTGTTATATAGAATATTTAGAGGAGTAGATGTTTAATAAAGAGAATGAACATTATTTAAGTGATGATCATCTAAAAAATGTTGATCAGGCTTTCGAGTCGGCTTTTCGTAATAAAGGGCCAGAGTTTGAATCTGCTTTTCAGGAGGAAAAAGCTGAGAAGCGACATTTCTTTTTGACCCTTGCTTTGCATTGATACTCTTAGGTGTCACAGGATTGAGAATATCAGATATTCTAGCTTTGAGATGGAAACAGAT
>USIX01000024.1 GCA_900554895.1 uncultured Megamonas sp.
AGCTTCCGACTGGGAGAAGGTTTTTTCCAGAATTTCCTTGGCTCTGGCTTTTGCAGCTAATGTTATTTCGTCTTCGGAAGCTTTTTTCTGAGCATAGGCTTTTGCCTGTTCGATGATATTTTTGGCTTCCGCGCGGGCATCTTCAATAATTTTATCACGGTTTTGCGTGATTTCTTCCGCTTCTTTCAAGGCAGTCGGCCAATCTTTACGAATATCGTCAATAAGACGGACAAGAGCATCTTCTTCAATCAGACATTTATTCGTAAAAACGAGTCGTGAGGAATTGGAAACGAGTTCTTCCAGTTCATCAAGTGTTTTTAAGATATCCATTATAATCCAACCTTTGAAATTTAGTTTAAGAAAGATTATTTTTTTACTTTGGCATGAATGGCGGCTTCTACGCACGGTGGAACGAGTGCGGAGATATCTCCGCCGAACTGTGCCAATTCGCGAATTGCCGATGATGATACGTGATAATAACGGTTATCCGTAGTCAGAAAAATATTTTCAATATCCGGAGCCATACTTTTAATCAGCATGGCACGCGGAAATTCATACAGAAAATCGTTGGCATCGCGGAGGCCGCGGACAATCACGTGCGCATCCTTGTCATGAGCATAATCGGCCAACAGACCGCCGAAAGCATCCACTGTGAGATTTGGAATGCCTTTTGTAGCTTCTTTCAAAAGAGCGACGCGTTCTTCTACCGTAAAGAGCGGTTTTTTGTGTACATTGTTGAATACGCCGACAATAACATTGTCAAACATTTTTGTAGCACGTTTGAATATGTCGATATGTCCGTTGGTTACCGGGTCGAAGCTGCCCGGGCATATTGCGGTTATCATAGTATTATTCCTCGCTTTTAACTGTTGTTTTATATATGCTTATCTGAGTGGTTGAACCGTATTTTTGACGGCGCAGTAAGGAAAACTCCTCATAGCTGTCCGGTAAAATATCCTCTATGGCATGTTCCATAATGATTAATCCATTATCATTGAGTACAGGATATTCATGCAGGATTTTTAAGCTTTGCAGACATAGATTTTTATGATAGGGCGGGTCACAAAATATTATATCAAATTTCAGCTTTTTTTGATGGAACTTTTTTACGACGGAAAAAATGTCCGCTTTCAAAATTTCAGCCCTATCATTTAGTTTTGTATGCTGTGCATTAAATTTCATGACGGAAATACTTTCCGATGCCGTATCCACCATAACGGCGTGAGAAGCTCCGCGGCTTAACGCCTCGAGTGCCAGATTGCCGGTACCGGAGAACATATCCAGAATTTTTTTATCATAAATAAACGCACCGAGTATGTTGAACAGGGACTCTTTTATTCTGTCGGATGTCGGTCGGGTATTTTGTCCTTTCGGCGCTTTTAATTTAGCTCCGCGTGCCGAGCCGGTGATAATTCTCATGCACTTTCACCTAAAAGTCTGGCTTTAAGCTGTCTGTAGGCTCTTGTATAATAAGCACCGTTTTGCGATTCGCGGTGGTCAAAGCCGTATGCTCTGCGGCTTACGGCGAGTATCGGCGGAGCCTGGATGCGTTTTGCCACAGCCATACCGGTGAACAGGTTCCACCAGCGTTCCAAATCGGCGATGAATTCTTTTGCTGTCGGAAAATATTTTGCTACAAGACCCTTTTCACAGCCGAGATGTTCTTCAAGCGTATTTTCGCTGTACCAGACGAGGATATCTTCCGGTGTTACTTTCTGCCAGCTTTCGACAAAAGAACGGAATAAAAAGTCATGGTACGGATATTTTATCGGGTCGCCTTTACCGGCGTCAACATCCTGTTCGGCTGAAAGTTCCGCACTCGGTACGATATCGATAATTCCCTGAGGAATTACCTCACGTTTGTAAATTTCCTTATTCAAATAGCGTGCTAAATCATAAACCTGATATTTCCAAAGGTCGGCAAGAGCTGCCAAAAAGCCGGACTGGTCGCCGTACAAAGTGGAATAGCCGACGGTAGTTTCTGCTTTATTGGCATTGCAGGTAAAACCGCCGCCGATTGCCGCTGCCATACCGGCAAGAATGCGTGCTGAACGGTCGCGGGCCTGAATATTTTCTTTAACAAAAGAAGATACTTTCACATGATTGATATCATGCGTCGTTAAATTTTCTACCTCTGTCTGTTCAAACTGATTTACCGTGAAATCGACAACTTCCTGTATAGGAACGACTGCATAATTACAGCCAAGATTGTGAGCCAGCTGACTCGATAATCCTTTTGTCGTTTCTGAATTGAACTTACTTGGCATATTAATTAATGTAACATTTTCTTTTCCTATAATATTGGCGTAAAGAGCGGAAGCTACTGCCGAATCAATACCGCCGGATATGCCGATAATTACTTTTTTCATGTGGATATCTTTTAGGAATTTTTTTATACCGTAGCAAAGAGCCTGATAAATATTGGAAATATCATCATTTTGCGGCACAGGCAAAGCTGGATAGGACTGTGCAGTGTTTAAGTTTATATACGTATTTTTTTCTGTGTAGGCTTTGCAGCAGGCGATAATATTGCCCTCGGCATCATAAACCGTGCTGGAGCCGTCGAATGTATAAATAGTTTTGCCGTTATTTTGGATGCCTATATTATTTACATATATAAGCGGAATATTATTATCTTTCGCCTGTTTGGAAAAAACGCGGTGACGTTTGTTATTTTTGCCGAAAGTATACGGAGAAGCCGAAATATTGATGAGCATATCAAGATTATAATTTTGGCACAGAATATCTATCGGTGAAAAATTATAATCGTCGCTCCAGCCGTCTTCACATAAAATACAGCCCAAGTTCAGTTCATGTCCTTTAATATTCACTTTCATCGGCGACAGAAGTTCTTCCACGGATTTATTCATTTCTGTTGCCAGATTTTGCAGGCTGAAAAAATAACGACTGTCGTCAAATTCGCGGTAATTAGGGAAAAGTGTTTTTATTGCAAACGGATACGGCGATTTTTCCGGTTGAATTAATTTGCCCTGATAAGCTGTATACAAAGCATTGTATTTGCGTACGCGACCGTCTGTATTTTTTTTATGCCAGTCAACGGCAATATTGCCGAAGATAATACAGATATCATTCGATTGGGCAATGATGTCATTACCGTAAGCCAAGCAATCTTTCAAATAAGAAGTTTGTTCCCATGTATCTCCGAGCAGATAGCCGGGAATTGCCATTTCTGGGAAAATAATGATGTCGGCATGATTTTGTTTCGCTTCATTTATAGCTTGAAGCATTTTAGAAAAATTAAGGTCAGGATGACCTGGTTCAACTTCAAATTGGCTGAAACAGATTTTTAACATAGAATGACCGCCTTTGTACAAATTATTTTCATTAAATATTTATGGTATAACAATATCACGAATTACCCGCATTTACAAGCTGTTGCATAAACAAATAAATAAAATGCTTGCAATCTAAAATATTTCTGTGATATAATGTTAGCACTGTGTTTTTGAAAATAACCTAGTAATTTTTCTATCTTCCATTAATTAAGGAGGTGTGCTTGATGGCAAATGTTTGCGAAATCTGCGCTAAAGGCGAAAGAGCAGGTATGAATGTAAGCCATTCTCATTTAAAAACAAAACGCACTTGGAAACCGAACATTCAGCGTGTACGCGCTGTTGTTGACGGCGAAGTTAAACGTGTTAATGTTTGCACTAGCTGCATGCGTTCTGGTAAAATCCAACGTGCTTAATGGTCTTCGGACAGCATAAAAGATAAGCTGCTTATAAATTAAGTAGCTTATTTTTTTTATAGTTCGTTTTTCTTTGAAGCTTAAAGAAAAACGAACCAAAAAGAAAACCATTTTAACGTTTCGCTATCGCTGCACTGGGCGAGCCTTCGTAGCCCTTCTTTAAAAACAGACGGTACGACGGCTTGAAACGCTTGGAATTTGGCTTGTGCCTTCTAATTCCAGCAGAAATTTAAATTGAGTTGTTGAGACAACATTTTGTTGGTCATGCTAAAACTTTTGTCCATGTTAGAGCATTTTCACGGTGGCTGTAGCTATTAAACAGAAAAAGATTTAGATATGGTTTTAGTTTAAATGTTTGAGCGAAGCGAGTTTTTAAACGTTATATCTAAATCTTTTTCTTTTTAAAGTGAAAATCTCTTATGGGCTATGAACTGAAAGGTTTCTTTTTCGGCAACTTTTCTTTGTCTTCAAAGAAAAATTGCCTGGCACAATATAGAAATAATTTAATAAATACTTCTTTTATACTTATATTGTGCCAAACAGACACTTTCTTTTAATGTGCTTTTCTTTTGCTATCAAAAGAAAAATGAACAATAAATAATTTTGTAGGAGGCTTATTAATTGGCTTTTTCGGAAAGAATAATTAAATTAAAGCAGGAAGCACTGGCAAAATGCAAAGATTATTTTGCCCGTCCTGATGAAATTGCGGAAATAAACACATTGAAAATCCTTGATGCCATGCGCAAGGTAAAAGTATCGGAAGCTCATTTCAATACGACTTCCGGTTATGCTTATGATGATATCGGCAGAGGCAAGCTGGAGGAGTTGTATGCTGAAGTATTTAAAGCGGAGGCTGCGCTTGTGCGTACTCAGTTCGTTTCCGGCACGCATGCTTTGGCTACAGTTCTGTTCGGTATTTTGCGCCCGGGTGATGAGCTCATATACATCACCGGTGCGCCGTATGATACGATGCAGACTGTTATAGGCTATGCTACGGACAGTCCGGGTTCATTAAAGGAATTCGGTATTTTATATGATGAGGTGCCGCTTAATGAGGAAGGCAGAGTGGATTTTGCCGTTGCTAAAGAAAAAATTTCTGCTAAAACAAAAATGGTGGTAATTCAGCGTTCCTGCGGTTATATGATGCGTCCTACACTCAGTGTGGAGGAAATAGGTGAAATATGCCGTTTTGTCAAATCCATCAATCCGAATTGTATCTGCTATGTGGATAACTGTTACGGTGAGTTTACCGATACTAAAGAGCCGATTGAAGTCGGTGCAGATATCATGGCAGGCTCACTTATTAAAAATCCGGGTGGCGGGCTTGCTCCGACCGGCGGATATATCGTCGGCAGAAAAGATTTGGTGGAACTTTCCTCCTACCGCATGACGGCTCCGGGCATGGGAGCGGAACTGGGTGCTTCACTGTCCAATAACCGTTTATTATTCCAAGGTCTATTTTTAGCGCCGCACGTAGTGGCTCAGGCTGTGAAATCGGCGATTTTCGCTTCGGCGCTGTTTGATATGATGGGCTTTAAGACTTTGCCTGCACCGCAGACACCGCGCAACGATATTATTCAGGCGATTGAACTCGGTACAAAGGAAAAATTGGTGGCATTTTGTCAGGGCATTCAGAAATATTCTCCGGTAGATTCCTATGCCGCACCGGAACCGTGGGATATGCCGGGTTACGAAGACCAGGTAATCATGGCAGCGGGAACATTCGTGCAGGGAGCTTCGATTGAATTGAGCGCCGACGGTCCAATCCGTGAGCCGTTCAATGTTTATCTGCAGGGCGCGCTTACTATGGAACATTCACTTATCGCCATAATGGGAGCGGCTCAGGCTATTGAAGACTTGAACAAATAAATATTTTTGCATACAAAAAAAGCGCGTTTTTTAACGCGCCTTTTTTGTGTGTATATATTATATTGGAGAGCTAAGGAAAAGCTTATATTTAATATAACACAGATGATAATAATTTTCAATAGTAATTTGATAATTTTTTTCATTTAAGTTTATTTTGGCTATATGCTGGATTAATTGTAAAATTATTGTTATTATCTAGTTAGAGAGATATTAAACAGTACCAATGGACAATTAAATATGTTACAATACTTCTTGCTTATCTTTATAAAAAGACAAAAATAAAATTTTACAGGAGGATTTTATCATGCTTGGGCGCTATTTTAAATTATTTTTGCGTTCATTGATTATTAAGTCGAATTTTGTAATGGGCAGTCATGTCGGACGTTATTTAAAGATTTTCCTAGGCTCATTGATTGCGGGTTTAGGATATAGTACGTTTATTATTCCGGCAAAACTTTTGGCAAGCGGACTTAGCGGGATTGCGGTAATTGTATATTATCTCGTTGATTTACCAATCGGCGTACAGCTCATTGTGTACAATATACCTATTGTGTATATTGCTTATAAAGTTTTTGGCAAATTATATGCCATTGATACGATTATCGGTACAGTCATGCTGTCTGTCGCTATCGATGCTACAAGTTTCATCGGCAATTATCATATAGTGGAAGACCCTATCTTAAATGCCGTTTTCGGCGGTGTGCTGGTAGGTATAGGCTGCGGTATTGTATTTCGGGCAAATTCCAACGGCGGCGGCTTTGATGTGCTCGGTGCCGTTATAAAGAAGTATTATTCCCTCGATTTGGGAACGGTGGTATTTGGCTTTAATCTTATTATTATTTTGGTCGGTATCGTACTGTTTAATGTTTCCATCGGTTTGTATACATTAATCAATATGTATATTGTAGGTGAAATTACCAATAAAGTAGTTGCCGGTTTTAATCGCAAGAAACTGGTAATAATCATGTCTCCGTTTTCAGAACTTATCGGCTGGACGATTATGCAGCATCTCGGACGTGGTGTTACTTTCCTGCACGGTGAAGGCGCATATAGCCATAAGGAACAGAAAGTGATTTTTGCCGTTGTCAGTCTGACGCAGGTAAGCAGAGTGAAACTCATAGCCAATGCTATCGACCCTACGGCATTTATGATTATCACGGATACGTCGGAAGTTGCCGGACGAGGATTTACCATAAAAATGCCGACGCATCCGAATGAAGATATGAATATACAAAAAACAAAAGGATTATAGGTTTGCCTTTATTAACCTAAATTTGCATTGGGAAAAGGATAGATATTAGGTGGCCGAAAAATTAAAATTGTACGGATTTAATAATCTGACGAAATCTTTAAGTTTCAATATTTATGATGTTTGTTACGCAAAGACACCGCGTGAACAGCATGATTATATAAAATATATCGATCAGCAGTACAACTCGGAACGATTGACGAAAATTTTAACTAATGTAGCAGAAATGATAGGAGCACGCGTGCTTAATGTTTCCAGTCAGGATTATGATCCGCAAGGCGCCAGTGTAACTATTCTTCTGGCTGATGAAAATATGCGTCCCTGCAAAAAAAATGATGAAGAAACGGAAAAAGCTGAAATCATCTTGGCTCACCTGGACAAAAGTCATATTACGGTGCATACGTATCCTGAATATCATCCGGAGACGAGCATTGCAACATTCAGAGTTGATATTGATGTGTCTACATGCGGTGAAATCACGCCGCTCAGTACGCTTGATTATTTAATAGGCAATTTTGATTCGGATATCATAACGATGGATTACCGTGTACGCGGTTTTACGCGCGATGTACGCGGGCGTAAACTGTTTATGGATCATAAAATAACATCCATTCAGGATTATATTATGCCGGATACGCTTTTAAAATATGATGCCGTGGATATAAATGTATATCAGGCCAATCTGTTTCATACCAGAATGCTGATAAAGGAACTTGATTTGAGCAACTATCTTTTTAATACGGATATTTATGAAATTCCTCCAAAAACACGTTTGATTATAAATAATCGTCTGCGCCAGGAAATGATTGAAATTTTCAGCGGCAGCAATGTTTTCTAAATAAATGATAAGGGCTGGTGATATTATTGGATAGACAAGCACAAAAACGTATGCCTGTATTTGAGGCTCTGGAAAAATTTAAAAAGATGAGAGTCGTGCCGTTTGATGTTCCCGGACATAAAAGAGGTCGGGGCAATAAGGCCTTATTAAATTTTTTGGGTGAAAAATGTTTATCCGTAGATGTAAATTCCATGAAACCACTCGATAATCTGTGTCATCCCGTGTCCGTGATAAAGGAAGCGGAAGAACTCGCCGCTGATGCTTTCGGAGCCCAACATGCCTTTTTTATGGTGGGAGGCACTACTTCTGCCGTACAGACTATGATTTTAACGGCATGTAAACGCGGTGACAAAATCATTCTGCCGCGCAATGTGCACAGAAGTGCCATAAATGCTATGATACTTTGCGGTGCCGTTCCTATATATATAAATCCACAGATGGATAAACAGCTGGGTATCTCTCTCGGCATGTCCGTCGACGATGTGAAAAAAGCCATACGGGAAAATCCGGATGCAAAAGCAGTTCTTGTTAATAATCCCACTTATTACGGTATATGTTCTAATTTAAAAGAAATTATCAAGGTGGCGCATGAGCACAATATGATGGTACTGGCCGACGAAGCGCACGGTACGCATTTTTATTTCAATCACCGTCTGCCTCAGGCGGCAATTCATGCCGGAGCCGATATGGCGGCCGTAAGCATGCACAAGTCGGGCGGTTCCCTCACGCAGAGTTCTTTTCTGCTTATTGGACCGAATGTGAAGGCGGGCTACGTTCATCAGATTATCAATCTGACTCAGACAACGAGCGGCTCATATCTTTTAATGTCAAGCCTTGATATTTCCCGTTCCAATCTTGCTGTACACGGAGCGGAAATTTTCGATTTTGTAATTGATTTGGTTGATTATGCGCGTCAGGAAATTAATAATATAGGCGATTATTATGCCTATGCCGATGAAAAAATCAACAAAGACAGCGTATATGATTTCGATATTACGAAACTTGCCATATATACTCTGCCTATCGGTCTTGCTGGTATCGAGGTTTATGACCTTCTGCGCGATGAATACGATATTCAGGCGGAATTCGGCGATATCGGCAATCTTCTGGCATATGTGTCGGTCGGCGACAGGGCAAAGGATATTGAACGTCTCGTAAGTGCGCTGGCTGAAATACGCCGTAATTATAAAAAAGACCATAAGGGCATGCTGGAAGCGGAGTACATCAGTCCGAAAGTGATGTGTGCGCCACAGGACGCTTTTTACAGCGATAAGGAATCCCTGCCGCTTGACGACAGCTGCGGCAGAGTATGCAGTGAATTCGTCATGTGCTATCCGCCGGGTATTCCTATTTTGGCACCGGGAGAGCTTATTACACCGGAAATTCTTGAATATATTCATTATGCCAAAGATAAGGGCTGCTCCATGACAGGTCCGGAGGATATGGAAATAAAACGTTTAAATGTTATTAAGGAGTGAAGTGATAAATGGATTTATGGTTCAGCGAGTTTCATACACCGTATGTTAAATTTTCCATACAAATAGATAAACAGCTTTACAGCGAACAGACTGAATTTCAGCGCATAGATATTTTGCAGTCGAAAGAATTCGGCCGCATGATGGTTTTAGACGGCTATGTAATGCTGACGGAAAAAGATGAATTCATTTATCATGAAATGATTGTGCACGTACCGATGGCGGTTCATCCCAATGCCAGACGGATTTTAATTATCGGCGGCGGTGACGGCGGCGCTGTACGTGAACTTATGCGTTATAAAAATGTAGAGTCGGTCGATTTGGTCGAAATAGATGAACGTGTCGTAGAAATTTCCCGTCAGTTTCTGCCGCAGACAGCTTGCGGATTTGACGACCCAAGAATACATCTTTTTTTTGAGGACGGGCTGAAATTCATCCGTCACTGTGAAAACGAGTATGATTTGATAATCGTGGATTCCACCGACCCGTTCGGTCCGGGTGAAGGATTGTTTACCAAAGAGTTTTATGGTAATTGTTATAAAGCCTTGAAAGAAGACGGCATCATGGTAAATCAGCATGAGAGCCCGTTTTATGATGAAGATGCGTTTGCTATGCAAAGAGCGCATCAGCGCATTGTCAAATCGTTCCCGATAAGCAGAGTGTATCAGGCGCATATTCCGACGTATCCTTCGGGACACTGGCTGTTCGGATTTGCTTCCAAAAAATATCATCCTACCATGGATTTTGATGCGAAAAAATGGAATGAGCTTAAAATCAAGACGAGATATTATAATGCCAATCTGCACAATGCGTCGTTTGCCCTGCCAAATTATGTAGAGGAGTTAATGGAAGATGTTGAAGAAAAACGTTGAAACATTTTTAGGCTGTGATAAAGATTTTGAAGAAGCAAAGATAGTTTTATTCGGAGCACCGTTTGACTCCACCACTTCATATCGTCCCGGCACTCGTTTCGCCAGTCGTACCATGCGAGCTGAAAGTTATGGACTGGAAACGTACAGTCCGTATCTTGACCTTGATTTGGAAGATGCTTTCGTTTTTGACGGCGGTGATTTGGAACTGCCGTTCGGCAGTGTGGAAAATGCGCTTGAGGATATTGAAGAGTTCACGCAGAAAATCATTGACTGCAATAAAATACCGCTTATGGTCGGAGGCGAACATCTCGTAACGCTCGGCGCTGTTCGTGCCGTTGCGGCAAAATATCCTGAGCTTCATATAATTCATTTTGATGCTCATGCTGATTTGCGCGATGATTATCTCGGTGCGAAACTGTCCCATGCTACTGTATTGCACCGTGTCTGGGATATTGTCGGCGACGGCAGAATTTTCCAGTTCGGTATCAGAAGCGGTGAAAGAGCGGAATTTATCTGGGGTAAAGACCATGTGAAAACGCAGCGGTTCAATTTTGAACATTTGAAGGAAACGGTGGAGGCATTAAAAGGAAAACCGGTGTATTTCACTGTTGACCTTGATGTGCTTGATGCTGCCGTATTTCCCGGAACAGGTACACCGGAAGCAGGCGGCGTATCCTTTGACGAACTGCGCCGTGCCATGAAGATTGTTGCTGAAAACTGCAATATCGTCGGTACGGATATGGTGGAGCTTTCGCCGCCGTATGACCAGAGCGGCATATCCACGGCAACGGCTTTAAAATTACTGCGTGAATATCTGCTCGTTTTAGATTATAATATAAATAGCAAATAACACATACAAGGGGGAATTACCTAAAATGGGAAAAGCTTTAATTATCGGCTGCGGTGGTGTAGCCAGCGTTACAATTCACAAATGCTGTCAAAATAGTGATGTTTTTGAGGAAATCTGCATTGCCAGCCGTACAAAAAGCAAATGCGACGCTCTGAAGGAAAAACTCAGCGGCGGTAAGACGAAAATAACTACGGCTCAGGTTGATGCTGATGATGTGAACCAGCTCATCAATCTTATCAATGAAGTAAAACCAGATGTAGTAATCAATCTTGCGCTTCCGTATCAGGATTTGACGATTATGGATGCCTGTCTTGCCACGAAGGTTCATTATCTCGATACGGCAAACTATGAACCGCTTGATACGGCAAAATTTGAATATAAATGGCAGTGGGCATACCGTGAACGTTTTGAAAAAGCAGGCCTTACGGCAGTTCTCGGCTGCGGTTTCGACCCGGGTGTAACGGGCGTATTTTCCGCTTATGCCTTAAAACATGAATTTGACGAAATAAATTATATTGATATTCTCGACTGCAATGCCGGCGACCACGGTTATCCGTTCGCAACGAATTTCAATCCGGAAATCAATATCCGTGAAGTATCCGCTAACGGCAGCTATTGGGAAGACGGTCACTGGGTGGAAACAAAACCGATGGAAATAAAACGCGTTTACAATTTCCCGGAAGTCGGCGAGAAGGATATGTATTTATTGCATCATGAAGAACTGGAATCACTCGGCATCAATATTCCGGGCATCAAACGCATCCGTTTCTTCATGACTTTCGGACAGAGTTATTTAACACATTTAAAATGTCTGGAAAATGTTGGCATGACTTCCATTGAACCGATTGAATTCGAAGGCAAGAAAATCGTGCCGCTCCAGTTCCTCAAAGCCGTTCTGCCGGACCCTGCAAGCCTCGGTCCTCGCACAGTAGGCAAGACGAATATCGGCTGTATCTTCCAGGGCAAAAAAGACGGCAAAGACAAAGTATATTATCTGTACAATGTCTGCGACCATCAGGAATGCTATAAGGAAGTCGGTTCTCAGGCTGTTTCCTATACAACCGGCGTTCCGGCAATGATTGGCGCAATGCTGATTATGAACGGTCAGTGGAGAAAACCGGGCGTATACAACGTAGAAGAATTTGACCCGGACCCGTTCATGGATGCACTCAATAAATGGGGACTTCCGTGGAAAGAAAGCTTTAACCCGGATTTAGTAGATTAATTTAATATAATTCAGACAAAAAAGCAGACATATTTCCGTATGTCTGCTTTTTTTTATTATTGCCGGCATAAAAAAGCAAATTTATTTCCATATGCTGGAAATGATTTAATCTATGATATAAATCTAAATTTTGATACAATTTAATCAAGTTAAGGAGAGGTCATAGATGGTAAAGGTTAATAAACGTAGTGAAAAAATATTCAACATATTAAAAAGCAATCCGAGCGGAACGACAATATCGTACCTTTCACGCCAATTAGGCGTTTCTTCCAGAACAATACGCTCTGATATGAAACTGCTGCAGGAAGCTTTAAATTGCTACGGTGTAGAAATCACTTCCAATCCTAGCAAATGCTATAAAATAAGCAATTTAAAAAAAATCAGTAGTATAGAGCATTCACTATTTCAGGAAAATGACAGCAGTATGGAAAGTTCACAACAGCGGGTAAACTATATTATTTGCCGGCTGCTGGAAAATTCTTTTTCCGACGCAACTGTTACACAGGCGGATTTGGCAGATGAGATGTTTATCAGCCTGTCTACATTAAAGTCGCATTTAAATGAAGTTAAAGCCGATTTGCAAAAATATGATTTGAAGATTGTGCAGTACAAAAACAAAGGCATAAAAATCATCGGCAGTGAAATTAAGCTGCGTTACTGTATTTCTGAATATTTGAGTATATACACTATGAGTACTTTTTATGAAAAAATTTTTTCTGATGTTAATTTAATAATACTAGACAGAATAATTAGAAAGATTTTACAAGAAAAAAATTTGCAACTGACAGACGATGCGAAAGAAAATCTGTGTATTCATACAGCAATAGCTGTACAGCGTTTTAAATGCAATAAGAATATTTCGTATCCGGCGAGTGTAACGAATAAAATTGAAAATACTTTTGAATATACGGTAGCTAAAGAGATTGTAGAACAGATATATGTTCAGCTCAGTATAGACCTGTCCTGTGCGGAAGTTTACTATATAACACAATGTCTGCTTGCCAGCAAAAAAATATTTGATACGGGTGAAGCGACGGATAATGCGCATGTCAAAGAACTGGTAAATATCATCTTGCAGGAAATACGCGACAATTTATCCATAGACTTTACCAATGATGAATATTTGCTAGACGGATTGACTTTGCATCTGAATATTGCATTGACACGAATTCAGTTTCAGATGAATATTCGCAATGAATTGTTGGAAACGATAAAAAATGATTATCCGCTGGCTTTTCAAATGGGAGTAATTGCCGGAAACGTAGTGCAGAAATACGATAATATAAAAATCAATGAGAATGAAATCGGTTATATAGCACTGCATTTCGGAGCGGCTATCAGCAGAAAGGGAATTAAGGAAACAGTCAAATCAAAGAAAATAATCATCGTGTGCTCATCCGGTCTTGGAATGTCCGTACTTTTGAAAACAAAAGTAGAGGAGCATTTTCATAAACGGCTTGATATTGTCAAACTGCTGCCGGGTTATGAGGTAACAGACAGTATTGTCGATAAAGTGGATTTCGTTTTAACTACCGTTCCGTTGAAAAATATAGACTCAAGCAAAGTTATCAAGACAAATCACATACTGCGTCCGGATGACTTTGAAGTAATTGAAAACAGGATTTTCAAAGAAAACTTTATTGATAAAGAAGAAATGAAGAAATTTTTTGATGAAAGTAATTTTTATATTGATAAGGATTTCAACACGAAAGAGGAGTGTATTGAGTTTTTAACGAGTGAAGCCGTAAGCAAAAATCTGCTGACGGAAAAAGCGAAACAATCCGTATTTGAAAGAGAAGAAATGTCCTCTACAGAAATAGGCCATTTGGCGGCAATACCGCATACTTTATACAACGAACAGGGAAAATCATTTATCTCCATATTGGTATTAAATAAGCCGATATTATGGAATGAGTTTTTTGTACAGGTGGTTTTTCTGCTGAATGTGAATAAAAATAAGGTTAATTTGTGGAAACCGATGTTTTTAAATCTATTCACTTACATTAAAAAGAAAAAAGGCATTGATTCTTTGCTGAAAAACAAATCATACAGTTTATTTATCAAAGAATTTATAGATACATTCGATTAATTTATTTTGTGAAAACTTATTGATGAAAAATCAATAGTTTCAATATTAATATCCTACATAAAGGAGGGAAGAATTGATGGATATTACTTTAAAAAATGAATTGATTTTGCTCGATGTGGAAGCACAAAATCAGTTCAATCTGCTGGAAAAGGTAGCAGAAAATCTTCATCAATTGGGTTATGTAAAAGATACTTACAAAAATGCTGTTATTGAAAGGGAGAAGGTTTTCGCTACGGGACTGCCGACGCTTATGGGCGGCGTGGCAATACCGCATACGGATATTCAACATGTAAATACGCCGGCAATCAGTATTGCACGTTTAAAAAATCCTGTTGATTTTGTAATAATGGGTGATGATACTGCTACGGTTGCAGTTGATTTGATTTTTATGCTGGCAATGAAAGAAGAACATGCTCAGTTGGAACTTCTGCAAAGTCTTATGGGTATTTTGCAAGATGAAGAAGCCTTAAGTTTCATAAAAAAAGCGCAGACAAAAGAGGATATCAGAAAATTTGTCAGCGAAAAGTTACAGATAGCTTAATAAATTGTTTATTAAATTTTAATTTTAAAATAAGAATAGGAGTGTATTTATTATGGAAAAGAAAGTTGTATTGGTTGCATGTGGTACAGGTATTGCTACTTCGACGGTTGTTAATGATGCGGTTACTAAATTGGCAAAAGCCAATAATATTCCGGTGGAAATCATTCAGTGCAAAATGATGGAAGTACCGGGTTATGCAGACCGTGCAAATCTGCTTATTACTACTACGGTTGCCGATAAAAGCAAATATAAATTCCCGGTAATAAATGCAAGAGCTTTTCTTACAGGTATCGGTCTTGATAAAACGAAAGAAGAAATCTTGGCAGAATTAAAGAAATAACAAATACAGAAAATAAATGAGGGGGTAAATTTGTTATGGAAAATTTAACCGCTACAGTTCAAGCTTTCTTGGCGTTAGGACCGACAGTTATTTTACCAGTATTTATTTTCATTATTGGTTTAATATTTGGCTGTGGCCCGTCCAAAGCTTTTCGTTCCGGTTTGACCATCGGGGTAGGTTTCGTGGGAATTAACCTGGTAGTAGCTCTTTTGTCTGATAATCTCGGTCCTGCGGCACAGGCTATGGTAAAAAACTTCGGCATTCAATTAACGGCTATCGATATCGGCTGGCCGGGTTCTGCTTCTATGGCATGGGCTTCGCCGATTGCAGCTTTAGTTATACCTTTAGCATTAATAATCAACTTAGTAATGTTATTTACAAAAACAACGAAAACAATGGACGTTGATATTTGGAACTATTGGCATTTCACATTCTGCGGTGCATGTGTATACGCATTGACGGAAAGTTTTTGGCAGGCAATTTTAGCGGCTATTCTTTTTGAAATTGTTATTTTGAAAATTGCTGACTGGACAGCTCCGTATATGGAAAAATATTTTGAACTGCCGGGTGTATCTGTTCCTACCGGTTCAACTTGTTCGTATGCTCCAATCGGTATTCCGCTCATCTGGCTTATTCAGAAAATTCCTGTTGTCAAAGATTTACATGCTGACCCGGAATATATTCAGAAGAAATTCGGTATTTTTGGTGAACCTATTTTTATGGGTCTGATTTTGGGTGCGGCTATCGGTTTATTGGCCGGCTACGATATAGGGCGTACAGCACAGGTCGGCATGTCCATGGCCGGCGTTATGGTACTCATGCCGCGTATGGTTAAACTTTTGATGGAAGGATTAATCCCGATTTCTGAAGCAGCTAGAAATGTATTGCAGAAACGCTTCGGTGAAAGTGCCAATATATATATCGGTCTTGATGCTGCCGTTACTACCGGTCATCCGTCCGTAATAGCAACTGCATTAATTCTTGTACCTATTACAATTTTACTGGCTGTTATTTTACCGGGCAACAATGTATTGCCGTTCGGCGATTTGGCTACTATTCCGTTTATCGTAGCATTTATCGTAGCGGCAGCACGCGGTAATATTATTCATTCTGTGCTTGCCGGTATAGTTGTAATAAGCATGTCGCTGCTGATGTCCAGCGCGATGGCGGAATTCCAGACTTCAATGGGAATAATAGCGAACTTTACGATGCCGGAAGGTTCGGCACTTATTTCCAGTATCGACCAGGCAGGGAACTTGATTAACTTTATTATCTTTAAAGTCTTTGCTATTTTTAATTAATTGAATACATGTTGTGCCAGTAAAATCTATGAAACCAGCCGGCACAGCGGCAAATAAATATATTAAGAGAGTTAGTTAGAATTTAATATTTTGGATATGTATTGTGTCAGTATGCGGTCATTTATTTTCAGAAAAGAATTGCAATCACAAAATAACACAATACATATCTGAATATATGTTTTAAGTTAAGGGAGATATATACAATGAAAGCATTAGTAAAAATGGCACCGGGTGCTGGTAATTGGCAAGTTATTGAAAAACCGGAACCGACAATCAATGATGACCAGGTAAAAATCCAAGTTGAATACATCGGCGTTTGCGGAAGTGATATTCATACGTATGAGGGTCATTACAATGTTAATGCGCAAAATCTCACTATTGGTCATGAATTTGCAGGCATTGCAGTTGAAGTGGGCAAAAATGTAAAACATGTAAAAGTCGGCGATAAAGTAACTTCGGAAACAACGTTTGAAGTTTGCGAAACTTGCAGATATTGTCAGGCTAAAGAATATAATTTGTGTTCTCATCGTAAGGGATTGGGTACTCAGCAGGACGGTGCGTGTGCCAACTATATTGTGGCACGCGGAGCAAGTGTTCATGTGCTGCCGATAAATCTTTCCTGCAAAGAAGCAGCCATTACAGAAGCTGCAGCATGTGCTCATCACGGTGTGGAAAAAGCAAAAATTTTTAAAAATGATATTGTTCTTGTACTTGGTCCGGGACCTATTGGTCTGCTTGTTGCTCAGGTCGTAAAAGCTAAAGGCGGTAAAGTCGTTATGACAGGTTTAACGAAAGATATGAAACGTCTTAAAACGGCTAAAGCTAAATTCGGCGTAGACTATATCGTAGATGTTCAAACTCAGGATGTAAAAGAAATTGTTAACAGTCTTACGGATAATTACGGTGCTGATGTATGTATCGACTGTACAGGTGCAGTTCCTTCTATGCAGCTCGGTATGGATTTATTGAGAAAACGTGGACAGTATGTACAGGTCGGCTTATTTGCTAAAGATGAAGTAACGGTTGATTTTTCCAAAATCATTCAGAAAGAACTCGTTGTATCGGGAAGCCGCAGTCAGAATACGCATGACTGGGAACCGACATTGCAAATGATGGCGGACGGTGATATTCGTGCTGACCTCATGATTACGCATGAATTATATATTAATGAATGGGAAAAAGCGTATGATTTGATAAAAAGCGGGGAAGCTATTAAGGTTGTATTGAAACCAATGCCTTTAGATGAAGAATAAGGTTCTCTAAAGGAGGTTGTATAGATGAAAAAAACGATTGTTATCGGTTGTGACCATGCCGGATTTAAGATGAAAAATTTTCTTATCGAAAAGCTCAGGGAAGAAGGCTACACTGTTGAAGACAAAGGGACTTACAGTGAAGAGTCGGTAGATGCCGGCGAATTTGCCGTGAAAGTCTGTGAAGATGTGGCGGCAAACCTTGATACGAAGTACGGAATTTTAATCTGCGGTACCGGTATAGGAATGTCGATGATGGCAAACAAGGTAGCCGGCATAAGAGCTTCGCTTGTCAGCGACTTATTTTCGGCACAGATGACGCGAGCTCATAATAATGCGAATGTTCTTTGTATGGGGGCAAGAATTATCGCTGAAGCCATGGCATGGGAATTTACAAAAGTATGGCTCAGTACGGAGCATTTAGGCGGAAAATACGCAAAGCGCGTACAGGCCATGATGGATTACGAACAAAATCGTAAGTAAATAAATAGCATATAAAAAAGAGTTGAACGATGAAGGGCAGACAGTTTTTATCAAAGTTTTCGGATAAAAATTGTCTGCATAATAAAGTGGGGATTATGATGGATATAGAAAAAAAATCGGTAGATGCCATAAGAGTTTTAGCAGCCGATACGGTGCAAAAAGCCAATTCGGGCCATCCGGGCATGCCGCTCGGTTCTGCTGCCATGGCATATGAACTTTGGGCAAATCATATGAAGCATAATCCGAAAGACCCTGATTGGGTGAACCGCGACAGGTTTATTCTGTCGGCAGGACATGCTTCCAGTTTATTATACAGTTTACTTCATTTCTTCGGTTACGGGCTTACTATCGAAGATATGAAAAATTTCCGTCAGGACGGTTCAAAAACTCCGGGTCATCCGGAATACCGTCATACAACAGGCGTTGAGGCGACGACGGGACCGCTGGGAGCCGGAATGGGTATGGCTGTCGGCATGGCGATGGCACAAAAACATCTGGCAGCAACCTTCAATACGCCGGATTATAAAATTATCGACCACTATACCTTTGTACTCGGCGGCGACGGTTGCATGGAAGAAGGCATATCTTCCGAAGCATTTTCTCTTGCCGGAACACTCGGTCTTGATAAGCTAATCGTACTTTACGACAGCAATAACATAACGATTGAAGGCGATACGGATTTAGCTTTCACGGAAGATGTTGCAAAACGCATGGAAGCATTCGGCTTCCAGACACTTTTCGTCGAAGACGGCAATGATTTAGCTGCAATCGGCAAAGCGATTGAAGAAGCAAAAGCCGACACAAAAAGACCGTCTTTTATCACTGTAAAAACGAAAATAGCCTACGGCTGTCCGGCTAAAGAGGGAAGCGCATCTTCGCATGGCTCACCGCTCGGAGAGGAAAATATCAGGGCCATGAGGGAAAATCTGGGCTGGGAATATGATGAGCCGTTCTTTATTCCGCAGGATGTATATGACAATTATGCACAAAAGGCGGCTAAAGGACAAAAAGCTCAGGATATCTGGCAGAAAGAATTTGACGCATACTGCGTTAAATATCCGGAAAAGAAATCTCTCTGGGATAAATATTTCAGTGAAATTGACGGTGAAAAATTATTAAACTGTGCAGAATTTTGGAGTTATGAAAATAAGCCGCAGGCAACGAGAAGTCTTTCAGGCACTATGATTAACCGTCTGGCAAAAATCATGCCGAATTTCTGGGGCGGCAGTGCCGACCTTGG
>USIX01000025.1 GCA_900554895.1 uncultured Megamonas sp.
TTTCACAGACGTGTACTAGGATTTAGTTAACAACTTCTATTGTTATTACTATATCGGATTTAACTATTCAATACGGTAAGAATAAACAGCCGACTGTACAAAATGTCAGCTTTTCTCTCAACAGCGGTGAAATCATGGCAATAGTCGGTGAGTCGGGTAGCGGCAAAACGACCGTCATCAGAGCGATACTGGGCTGTCTGCCCGCCAGCGGCAAAGTTACGGCAGGAAAAATCATTTTTGAAAACAGGGATTTACTGACCTACAGCAATAAAGATTGGCTTAATCTTCGCGGCAAAAATATTTCCATGATATTCCAGGACAGCGGCAATATGTTGAACCAGATTCTGCCTATCGGCAGACAGTTCACGGAATATCTTCGAGTACACGATAATCTGACGGAGCAGGAAGCATATTTCTTTGCAACGGAAATGCTTACCCGCATGAATTTACCCAATCCCGACAATATCATGAAATCATATCCGTTTGAACTGTCCGGAGGTATGCGTCAGCGCGTGGGCATAGCCATGGCGATGATATTCCGTCCGGAGCTGCTGCTTGCCGATGAGCCGACTTCTGCGCTTGATGTTACGACTCAGGCACAGATAGTAAAAGAATTGATGTCAATTCCGAAAAGTTGCGGTACAGCGATGATTGTCGTGACGCATAATATCGGAGTGGCAGCATATATGTCGGATAAAATTATGGTAATGTCCCAAGGTAAAGCAGTAGAATACGGCAAAACGTCTGATGTTATAAATTCACCGCAGGTTGAATATACAAAAGCCTTATTATCATCGGTACCGCAGATAGGAGGGAAACGGTATGTCTGAAACAATTATGCAGATAAAAAATATCACGAAAAAATTTCCTGTATCCGGCGGAAAATTTCTGACGGCCTGTGACAACATTAATCTGACGGTAAAAAGCGGTGAAACGGTCGGCATAGTAGGCGAGTCCGGCTGCGGCAAATCGACACTGGTAAAAACTATTTTGAATATGCACTCTCCGACAAAGGGAGAGGTTATCTTTCACGAAAAGGATATCACTAAACTGAAAGGTGAGGCCAGACGTCAAAACTGTCGTCATATTCAAATGGTATTTCAGGACCCTGCGGCGGCATTTGACCCGAAAATGAAAATCGGCGATATTATCTGCGAACCGCTGTTAAATTTCAATCTGATAAAAAAATCACAGATTAAGGAAAAAGCGGGGCAGCTTCTGGAATTGGTGGAACTGCCGCCGGATTTTGCCGACAGATATCCGCATAATATGAGCGGCGGTCAGCGTCAGCGCGTTGCCATTGCCAGAGCTTTGGCAATGGAGCCGGAAATTATCGTCTGCGATGAAGCGACAAGTGCACTGGACGTTTCCGTACAGGCAAAAATAATTGAACTTCTCGTAAGACTGCAAAAAGAAAAAAATATTACTTATATTTTTATCTGCCATGATTTAGCCCTTGTCAGTCTGTTTTCGCACCGCATCGCCGTTATGTATCTCGGCAATATCGTAGAAAAAATCGACGGAGATAAATTGCAGCAGGCACAGCACCCGTATACGCAGGCATTATTAAAAGCAGTATTCTCTCTGGATGAAGAAAAAAATAAGCATATAGAAACGCTTACGGGTGAAATTCCAAATCCGCTCGATTTGCCGATAGGCTGTCCTTTTCAGAACCGCTGCGCATATTGCAGAGAAATATGTACGCAGACAAAGCCGCAGTTGAAGGAGGTATCCTCCGAACACTATGTTGCCTGCCATTTATATTAATGGCAGGCAGCAGAAAATTATAGCTGTATTTTTGCACACTCTTTTATATAATATAGAATATGAGAATAGTTATTATTTTATATAAGGAGGTGCTGTCTTGGAAATAAAACAGCTGGAATATTTTCTGGCCGTATGTGAGAGGGGCAGTTTCAATAAGGCGGCCGACTGTCTGTATACGACACAGCCGAATGTCAGCAAAGTCATAAATAATTTGGAACAGGAGTTGGGACGAGAATTATTCAAAAGAACATATAAGGGAATAGAATTAACACCTTACGGCAAGACATCTGTCAATATGCTGAAGTAGTGCTAAAACATGTTCAGCTTATGCAGGATATAGCACTGCCTGCCAAAGCGCGCAAATTATCCGTAGCTACATACAGAAGCGATATCATTTCCAAAATTTTTGTTGATTTTTACAATGAATTCAACGGTGAGATTTTTATCGAACATTATCAAGGCTCAGTGGAGGAAATAACGGATAATGTAAAAAAGGGAATTTGTGAAATCGGTATAGTATACGTGGCCCAGAACCAGCGCAAAATATTCAATCACATTCTGTATCATAAAAATCTGCAATTTAAAGTTTTGAGTAATAATTCCATATGTGTTTATTTTGGCCCAAAACATAAATTTTATGAAAAAACGAGTGTTGATTTTGATGAACTGGCGGATTTGCAGTTTATTTACGGAGTGAAGGATTATTTTGCATTGGAACATCATATGGAAAAAATAAATATCGGCTTTAAAGGACTGGAACTTTTGAATAATGCTGTATACACGAACAGCGATGATACAATTATAAATTTACTGTTGAATACAGATTTGTGCCGTCTGGGTATCAATGCAACGGAAAAAAAATACGAAAGATACAATATACGTGCTGTGCCGATAAACGATAGCGACAATGTACTGACTTTAGGGTATGTTTATACGGAAAATCAGGAATTGAGTCCGTATGCAAAATGGTTTATCGAGAAATTCAAACAGACGGTATAACAATTAATTATAAGGGCTGTAATTTTTTGATATTATTGGTAACTCCTTTATTTATGCTAAAATACATGATGTTGATAATCGTTATAAAAAAGGAGGAATAATATGATTAAAAAATTAGGAACAGCAGCATTATCGTGCATAATGGCTGTTTCCCTGCTGACAGGCTGCGGCTCTGATACATCAAGCCGCGAAGAGCGACCGAAAGATGAACTTGTTTTTGTTAATTATCGTGATATTCGTGATTTAAACCCGCATTTATATGCTGGTGAAATGTATGCACAGGAAATGCTGTATGAAACGCTGGTTACGTTTACGGAAGACGGCGGGTACAAAGGTGTTCTGGCGGAGTCTTGGGATATCAGCCCGGACGGGACGACATATACTTTTCATATTCGCGAAGGTGTAAAATTTTCTGACGGAGAAGTCTGTGATGCGTATGCCATCAAAGCTAATTTTGATGCAATTTTAGAAAATAAGGACCGTCATACATGGCTGGAAATGCTTCGTCTATTGGACAGTATTTCCGCTCCGGATGAAAAGACATTTATTATAAAACTGACGAAACCGTATTATCCGATGCTTACTGAACTGAGTGTAACAAGACCATTTGCCATGATTTCTCCAAAAGCGATGAAGAACGGCAGCACAAAAGACGGGGTTAATGCTTATATCGGGACAGGTCCGTATGTACTTGGTGAAGTTGTAACCGATGAATATGCTGTTTTTGAAGCAAATCCTAATTATTGGGGAGAACAGCCGAAAATCAAAAAAATTCTCGTGAAAGTCATTCCGGATAATCAGACACGCATAATGGCATTGGAAAAAGGCGAGATTGATTTAATTTTTGGCAAAAATATGATTGATGCGGATTCGATGAGGAAGTTTAAGGATAATGCTGATTTTACGGTAGCATTGTCCGACCCGACGTCTACCCGCCAGATTGTCATGAATACGACAAAACCTATCTTAAATGATAAGAAAGTGCGTCAGGCGATACTGCATGCTACGAATAAACAGGCTATATCCGACGGAATTTTCTATGGAGCCGAACCGCCGGCAGATACATTATTTGCCAAAACCACACCGTACTGTAATATTGATTTAAAGCCGTTTGATTTCGATACGGCACTGGCGGAAAAAATGCTTGATGAAGCAGGCTGGCTCAAAGGCGCTGACGGAGTGCGTGCTAAGGACGGGCAGAAAATGCAGTTGTCTTTGCTGTACAATAGCGACAGTGTAGCGGAAAAAGCAATTTCTGAATACTTACAGTCCGAATACAGTAAAATCGGTATCGTTCTTAATATTTCCGGTGAAGAGGAACAGTCTTACCGTGATAATATGAAAGCCGGTAAATTCGATATGATATTCAATATCTGCTGGGGTATGCCGTACGACCCGCAGTCTTCACTTGCCGCTATGAGGTATCCTGTTTATGGTGATTATGAAGCGCAGCTCGGTCTGGAAGATAAAGTGCAGATTGATGAAGCCATAACCAAAATCATGGTTTCCACTGACGAAAAGGAACGACAGGATTTATATACTTTTGTTTTGACACGTCTGCATGAAGATGCAGTGTACATTCCTATAACGTATGAATGCAACAAGGCGATTTACCGTTCTGATTTAAAAGGAATGCACTTTACGCAGACACAGTATGAAGTTCCGTTCCAGGATATGTATTTTGAATAAGAAAATTTATAAAGGGTCTTCTTTTTTAAGAAAGACCCTTTATAAATTTGGAGGAGATTATATGCGACAATATGTCATTAAAAGAATTTTAAGTGCGGTACCGCTGCTTATCTGTATATCTTTTGTCTGTTTCTGTTTTATAAATCTGATACCGTCCGACCCTGCCGAGGTCGCTTTGCGTGTGCGTCAGGTTCCTGTAATTACGGAGGCGGCAGTGCAGGAAGTGCGTGAGGAACTCGGTCTTGATAAACCGTTTTTAATACGGTATGCCGATTGGGTTGTAAACTGCGTTCAGGGAGATTTCGGCGTAAGTTATACCAATCCGTCCCGTACAGTGGCAGGAGAGCTCCTGCGCTGTATGCCCGCCACGCTGCAGCTGGCCGGTGCTTCGTTCGTACTCGTTATTGTGCTCAGTATCCCGATTGGGTTTTTGTGTGCTGTTTACAAAGACAGTATGTTTGATAAAATCATGCGTGCTTTTATTTTTATGACGACCGCCATGCCCGCCTACTGGATTGGACTGCTTTTAATGTGGTTCGTATCGATAAAACTTGACTTGCTGCCGACAAGCGGCAACAGCGGTTTTAAACATCTCATTTTGCCTGCTATTACAGTTTCTCTAACATATATTTCTACATATATCCGTCTTATCAGAAACAATATGCTGGAGAATATGAAGCGTGATTATGTATTGTATGCCAATGTCCGCGGTATTCCGCAACGTCTGATTTTGACAAAGCATATTCTGCGCAATTCCATGCATACGTGTTTCGTAGCAATCGGTATGAGTATTCCGCAGCTGATTGCCGGAACGATTGTTGTGGAAAATGTATTTGCCTGGCCGGGACTGGGAACGCTTTGCATAGACTCTATTTTTAATCGGGATTATCCTGTAATCCAGGCGTATGTATTATTGATAGGAACATTATTCGTAGTATTTAATCTTGTATTTGATATTTTGCAGACAATTATCGACCCGCGTCTGCGCAGGGAGGTTTCATAATGCTGGAACGTTTTTTAGACAATAAAATGGCAGTGGCGACAACGGGCTTTATCTTAATTATCGCCGTTTTGGGCATTTTAGCTCCCGTTATCGCACCCAACGATCCGTATGCAAATAATATTTTAAATAAATTCGCACCGATGAGCACCGAATATCCGTTGGGAACAGATCAGCTAGGACGTTGTATACTGTCCCGTATGCTGTACGGTATTCAACCGACACTCGGTCTGGCAATGTTGACAATGATAGGTACAATCGGACTGGGCGGGCTGATGGGGCTTTTAGCTGGATATTTCAAAGGTCCTGTTGATGAAATCATCATGCGCGTGGTTGATGTAATGCTGTCTTTTCCAAGTCAAATCATGGTTTTTGCTGTGGTGGCACTTTTGGGTATTGATGTAAGAAATGTAATTTTAGCAAACGTATTTATTAAATGGGCATGGTATGCGCGAATGATACGTACTGCGGTTGTTCAGTACCGTGAATGTAATTTTGTGCAGTTTTCCCGTTGCGTGGGTACACCGGAATGGTTTATTCTATCCCGTCATCTGCTGCCGTCAATCACGGCTGATTTGGCAGTGCTTGCAACACTAGATATAGGCTGGGCGATTATAAATATTTCAACATTGTCTTTTTTGGGACTGGGTGTACAGGCGCCGATACCGGAATGGGGAGCAATGCTTAACGAAGCGAAACATGTTCTGACGACAAATCCGATACAGATGCTTGTACCGGGTGTTGCCATCGTAGCACTCGTTACGGCGTTCAATCTGCTCGGCGATGCCCTGCGTGATGTATTTGACCCGAAGGAGGCCAATTGATGAACACACCTATTCTGGAAGTAAAAAATCTGACAGTAACTTTAAAACAGAAGAATATGACAAAAATTCTGGTTGATGATGTGAGTTTTTCCGTGTATGAAGGACAGTGCCTGGGCATACTCGGCGAGTCCGGCAGTGGCAAAAGTCTGACGGTGAAGGCAATACTTGGTCTTTTGGATAGAGATTTTCTTGTTACGGGGCAAGCTATATTTAATGGAAAGGATTTATTGCAGCAGAAAAAAGAGGAACTGCGTAAAATGCGCGGTTCGGATATTACCATGGTGCTGCAAAATCCTATGACATGTTTTGACCCGCTCTGTAAAATCAGCGACCAGATTTTTGAAACGTTCTTGACGCATCTGCCGATTATGAAGCAGGAAGTAAAAAAAATGACATTAGAAATGTTGAATAAGATGTTCATCAAAAATCCGGAAGAAGTATTGGAAAAATATCCGCACCAACTATCCGGCGGTATGCTTCAGCGTATAATGATTGGCATTGCTCTGTCATTAAATCCGAAGCTTCTTGTAGCCGACGAACCGACAACGGCAATAGATGCTATTACGCAGTATGAGATACTGGCGGAATTTTTGCGCATAAAGCAGGAGCAGAAAATTTCCATGCTGTTTATAACGCATGATTTGGGAGTGATTTCCCGCCTAGCAGACGATATTATCGTGATGAACAAAGGGAAAATCGTTGATAGAGGCGATTTTGTGCATATTTTAAATAATGCGCAGGATACGTATACGAGGCTTCTGGTAGAAAAGAAGACATCGGTGATGAAAAAATACCGTTATATTGTAGATAGAAAAACGGAGGTGGAGAAATGATTACATTAAAAGATATATGCGTCAGTTTTAGAAGCGAAAAACAGACATCTTTTTTCGGTAAAGAAAGGACGCAGGTTCTGTTTGATGTGTCGCTTTATATTCAGCGTGGTATCTGTCTGGGAATTCTGGGCGAATCCGGTAGCGGTAAATCGACGCTGGGAAGAGTTATCTGCGGTATGCTAAAACCGGACAGCGGCAAGTATATGCTGGAAGAAACTGCGATATACAGTGATAAAAACGGTAGAAAGAAATTACAGGAAAAGTTAAGTATTGTATTTCAGAATTATACTACATCCGCCAATCCGCGTTTTCGCATAAAGGATATCATCTCTGAAGGCATTTCCGTTTATAAACGGCGTACAGGTGAAAGATTTAATTCTCTGGCAGAAATTGTACGGTTGCTCAAGCTTGTGGGATTGGATGAAAGTTTCATGAACCGATTTCCGCACCAGCTGTCAGGCGGTCAGCTGCAACGGGTTTGCATTGCCCGTGCCGTTGCCTGTCGACCGGAAATCATTCTGTTCGATGAGGCGATTTCCTCACTAGATGCTCATACACAGGTACAGGTAATGGATATTCTGTACGATTTAAAACGGGAGATGAATTTAACATATATTTTTATTACGCATGATTTGACTTCAGTAACATATCTTTGTGATGAAGTGATGTTTTTGAAAAACGGCAAAGTTACGGAACATATAAAAGTAAAAGACTTGTATAAAACGACTGACCCGTATGCCCGTAAATTAGTTCATTCAATTATTGAATTTTAAAAGGAGCGTTTTGTTTTGAAGAAAAAAATATTATCACAATTAATCATAACGGGATTATTTACAGCGACAATGACGACGGGATTTGCACAGGAGGTGCCGTCCCAGGATATGGATACGGCTGCGGAAATACTGAGTGAAGATGTAATTGATACTGATGGAAAAAAACAGATGGAGCAGCAGAAAGATAAAACGGATAAAGAGGAGGTTATAACTTTTAAAGGTTTATCCCGCTACGATATCCGCCGCGACAACCGTCCGGGACAAAAGGGCGAAACGAGAAAATCGCTCTGGCGCAACCGTCTTGAACCGACAGTAAATCTAGACGGCGGCTGGAAAATAAAAAGCCGTATGGATTTTGAAAAAAATTATAAAGCAAAGGGCGATGACAAATCGCATTTTTATAACCGTATGCTTTACTTGCAGGGACCAGCACTGGGCGGCACGATTTCAGCCGGTAAAGTCGATTATGCCGATTTTGCCAATATGGATATCGCTTACGGTATGATTTTCGATGATTACGTAAAAGGCGTCAGATACAATTACACCGACAAAAATTCCGGCACTATCTACACTGCGATGATTGGTAATTTTGACTCTCCGTACAATGACAGCGTCAACGGCAAGATGTACTATGATAAAGAGCAGTTGTATCCGGAGCGTGATACACTGCACTATGTAGGATTTCAGGCGGAAATTCCCGTTTCGGACAGATTGATGGCGGGCGTTGCCTATCATAACGTGAGAAGCGGTGAATTGGAAGATACGCAGCAGATTTTGGAAGTTGCCGGCGAATATAAGCTGGATAAAAACTTCAAGCTCGGCGGTGTTTATGCGATATCCAATCTTGATGCCGATAAATATGATAAAGGCAACAGTGAACAGGAACAGGCGTATGTCCTGCAATTGAATTATAAGGGCGCCAAACGTGCCATGCCGAATACTTACGGTTTATGGGCGGCATACAGAAATATCGGCGAGCTGGCGACATTTTTACCTACCTATACTAATACTTTTGTCGGTGAGCAGGGTTATGAAATCGGCGGCAGATATGTAATCGCCAAAAATCTGACAGGTGAAGTTTCGTATTTCAACGGCAACGATATTGAGAGCGACAAGAAAAAAACACGCTGGTTCGGCCGACTGGAATATCGTTTCTAAACTTTTAAAATAAAAATTACAGAGGAGTTATATGACATCACAATTAACTTATAAAGAATATTTAATGGTAACTATACCGTTTATGCTGTCAACAGCGACTCAGCCGCTTTTGGGAGCGGTAAATACGGCAATTATGGGGCATATGAGCGAAGCCTTTTATATAGCGGCAGTTTCACTTGGCGTTATTTTATTCAATAATATTTATTGGCTGTTCGGCTTTTTGCGCGTATCGACTACCGGATTTTCGGCACAGGCACTTGGCAAAGCGTGCGACGAGAGCCGGTTTTTATCACTTGCAAGACCGTTGGTAATTGCTCTTGTCATAAGCCTGTTGTTTATTGCTGCATATCCTTTGATTTTTAATTATTATGTCGAATTTATGCAGCCGGAAGCTACTGTTATCATTTTGATGCAGAAATACTGTGATATTGTTATTTGGGGAGCTCCTTTTGTTTTATTTAATTATGTAACACTTGGCTGGCTCATGGGACAGATGATAATACGCTATACCATGTTCATGCAGATTTCCATGAATGTAGTCAATATTATTCTGTCATTTGCTTTCGTGTTTATTCTGCATATGGATATAGAAGGCGTAGCGTATGCTACACTTATGGCTCAGTTTTACGGCTGCATCGTCGGTTTTTGGGCAGTGTGTTTTAAAGGAAATCTCAGATTTTCACCACAGTATATGGTGAAATTGAAAAAATTTAAGCCGTTTTTATCTATGATGAAAGTGAATACGGATTTAATGCTTCGGACAATTTGTCTTTTGACAATTAATAATCTGTTTGCTATGGCGGGCAGTTCGCTTGGCACAACAACACTGGCTGCCAATGCTGTTATTTTGGAGATAAATTTTATTTTAGTGTATTTTATCGACGGTATGGCAAATGGTGTGAGCGTTTTCTCCGGCAAGGCGTTCGGTACGAAAAACAAACAGCTTCTGAACGAAACTCTTCATATAGGATTGCGTTGTCTTGGCGTATTTATGATTATAGCTTCTGTTATTGTATATCTGAGCAGGACATATCTCATCAGTCTGATGACGAATTTGCCGGAAGTATCTATTTATGCTGACAGTTACAGCATATTTTTAGTAATTCATCCGCTCTGTGCTTGTATAGGACTGCTTTTATACGGCATGTATACCGGCATAGGTTATACTTCTTCAATAAGAAATATGATGTTTATTGCCGTGATTTTCTTTTATATCTGTCAAAATATCCTGATGAATTATTTTACAAACTACGGTATTTGGGCGACATATTCGCTGACTTATTTATTGGAAACGATAATTTTGGTATTGTTTTTGCCTAAACTTAAACAGAAATTTGTATAGATTGAGTTATATTTATCGGGTTTATATCCCATTAGTTTTAGCTGTGGTGATATAAGCCCGATAAATATTTAAGTCATTAAATATTAAATTTTTATATTTTTCATTGCATATGACCTCTAAACTATAGTATGCTGGTAATAGATAAAAAAAGAGGTAATTAACTCAATTGGATATATTTCATCATTTGATACAGCTATAAGACTGAACCTGAAATAAAACAGCTTAATAGTATTGCCATCGATGTCGGCGTTGATAATCTTGCCTCCTGTGTAACTAATACCGGGATTTTGTTCATAATGGACAGACGAAATAAACAAAGCGTGTAATATATTAAGAAAAAATTGGCAGAACTTCAATTTTGAAGAACTGTGTAAGAGGCTGCTGATAAGCCCTTTAAGAATGAAATTCAACAGATATTTTGATTGGGTTTCTTAAGAATATCCTGTCTTTAGGCATGAGGAATGTTAATGTAGTTAAGACAATTACCTATCTTTTGTCGATTGATATATGTTAGAATTTATATAATAATTAAGTATATATGATTAGCGAAAGGTGGTTTCTTTTTGAAAGCAAGAGTTGTAATAATTGACGCTTTTTGGCAATTATACAAAGAAAAAAGTATAAAACAGATAACAGTAACTGAATTGATGAACAAAGCCGGATATCATCGTAGCGTTTTTTATCAGTATTTTAGAGATATTTACGATTTACTGAAGCAGGAACAGGACGCATTTTTTGAAGAGATAGACAATCTTTGGCAGGATGTAGCAAAGGAAATATTGAATGAAGATTACAGTACCGTACTAATACAAAAAATAAATGAACTTTCGCTTAAATACGATTTTAAAATGGACATATTATTAAAACATAATGATGAAACGGGTTTTAAAAATAGATTTAATGATACTTTGAGGAGAAACCTTTATAATTTATTAAATTTGCAGGAAAATGACACTAAAGTCAAGTTGGCGTTGGAAGTTTATATCAGTGGACAGCTAGAGTCGTTGGTATATTTTCATAAACATAAGAATAAACTTGATTTTAAAGATTATCTGGAAGTAACGAAGTCTATTTTTCAAACTTGTGTTAAGCAGATAGAACAGTCGCATACGGAAAACGGGACAGAAAATGATTAACAAGTCTACACATAAGTCGACAGTTTATACCGATGTGTCTATTGTTATAACCGAATAGGATTTATATAATATTTATAGAGTAGTTATATGATGCTATTTGATATACTTAATACTTCCCGAATATATCAAATGACCTCCGGTGTTTTTAAGTGTTATTTGTTTTGACAGCAGTTTTACTGCTGTTTTTTTCTTTTTCGGGCTAAAACCGCAAAAAAAATGACCGCAGC
This sequence comes from uncultured Megamonas sp., assembly GCA_900554895.1. GTDB lineage: Bacteria > Bacillota > Negativicutes > Selenomonadales > Selenomonadaceae > Megamonas > Megamonas gallistercoris. The sequence goes on from USIX01000025.1 coordinate 11,749, forward strand.
TAAAGGATTAAAGGCTGCGGTTTTTTATATAAACAACAATAAGAGGAGTCATATTGGGATAGGTTTTTTATTTTACAATTATATGGTTAATCAGCGTACGCAGTTCATTAAAACCACTCTGGGCTAAGAGGTTATGCAAATACATGTAAGAAACTTGCGCGCCGATATAATTTCTGAAGTCATTGAATAATTTTCCGTTAAGGTTTTCACTGGAAAAATTATAATCTTTTTGAGCCATTTCTTTCAGTGCTTCTACTACTTTGGTAGCTGCACTGCCGCTGAGCACCCAGTCGTGGTCGCCGAGGTGGACGATATATCCTTCCTGATGCTGCGGATAAGGAAGTTTTGTACCGGAGCTGTCCAAAAGACCGTATTGAACAGGGTTTATCTGTGCAATAGTAGCGGCTGCTTTAATCCAGTTGACAACCTGTTCTTCATCTTTATCACTGCCCGGATGATTATGAGCACATGCCTGTGCCACTATTTCCTGTGCTGGCATATTGCGGTGAATGGCTTCAACAAGACTTAAAATATGATGGGCACCTGTACCGGCAATAGTGTATTCTTTAAGACTGGAACCGTCTTTGCTCCATTGAAATACCCACGGTTTGGCTAAATCGTGCAGAGCCTGAGCGGAAAGCACGATATCATTATTTACTTCATAACCGAAAATCTGCTTATAAGTATTTACGATACCTTCGGAGATACTCAAATTGGCTGCCGTATGTGTGCATAATCCGCCCGGATAAGGATGATGGCTTGCATAACCGCTGCCGGGAGCAGAAATGAACTCTTGCGGTTTTTTACCGCTGTACGGCGGAAATAACTGTTCAGGGCTGATAATGGAGGTATCTATAAGTCTCGTATCAGCCAGTTTATTGTAAATATTCGTAACGTCACTGGCGGACGGATACATCTGCATGAAAGTCGGTCGGGTATCTTCGATTAAATCAGCAGTTTTAGCACGCAGATTATTATCGGTTATTTTATTGACACATGTTTTGATATAATTTAAAGAGGTACTGACAAGCTGTGAGTTTTTAGCGGCTGTTTCTGCATCAGGCAGATTTTTTAAGGAAACAGGTGTAAAATGCAGTGATTTTGTCATGCTTCCCTGGGCAAAAGCCGTTGAGGTATGTAAGCCTTCAAAATTGAATAATGCTGCACCTAGTGCTGCGCTGGCTCCTAATTTAAAAAAATTGCGACGGGACAATTCGTTCATGGATACACTTCCTAACTTCTAACTGTCTATGATATACATATATTAAAAATTCTAATTAATACATGCTTTAGTATATAAGATAAATGTGTAGTTTTGATTTAACACTGTTAAAAATTTGGTAAAGCGGTTGTAAATTTTTCATAAAGAAAATGCAAAAAAAGCATTATCTGTAAAAAGATAATGCTTTTTTGGAGGTTTATATGAGTTTATTTACTAACGTTTTTTATGATAATCTGTGTATCGGTAATGGTAAGCGCATCAGGGTCGTTGCCCTGAATGAGGCGAAATACTTCAGCCGGAATATACAGATTATTGTTGATTAAAAGCGGTGCACTGCCGAGCTGTGTCGGAGCAGTCATGCCGATAGCCACGGTACTGATTGCGGAATATAAATCTTCTCCGACCGTCATGGTGCATTTCATGGTATCACTTTCAACAGTAGCAGCTTGATTAGCCTTATCCCAGGTTACGGTAAAACCGAGCTTATCACTTACGCTTCTTGCCGGAACAAGTACGCATTTATTCATGATGACGGGATAGTCGCTGATTTTTTCGTTATTTACGATGATGGACTGCTGAATAACCGGTTTACCCTCATCGGAGCTTCTGCCAGAAGCAGCGGCCGGAAAGATATATACGGCAAAAGCTAAAGTACATATTACCATTAGCCATAATTTTTTCATGCTATAACCTTCTTTATTGTTTATATCTTTATTTTAAATTAATTGGAAAATAAAATCAATTATAAATGAATTAAAATACGATTAAAAACAGATTAAACATGTCTGCAATATGATATAATGAAAAAATAAAATTTTTTTATTTATGAGTAAGTAATAAATGATATAAGGTGTATTTTATGGATATTAGACAGAATGTACAGTATTTAAAGGGTGTCGGGCCGAAAAAAGGACAGGCTTTGAAGAAAATCGGCATTGAGACCATATATGATTTAAGCACGTATTATCCGCGCCGATATGAGGATTTGAGCAGTTTGCAGACAATAGGCAGTCTGAAAGCGGGCGAAACGGCCAATATTCAGGGAAAAATCGTGGCAATAGCTGACAGAAATACACGGCGCGGCTTAAAACTGCTGACAGTGATGATAAATGACGATACAGGCTGTATACAGATAAATTTTTTCAATCAGGATTATTTGAAGAAAAAATTCAAGCAGGGAATGCGTCTGTTTGTGCACGGCAAAATCGGGTATGCTTACGGCGGTTATGGGCAGCTTGCTGTAACGCAGCTGATATCTTTTGATACAGAAAATGATAAAGAGACGGAAAATCATTATGCTTTTATGCCGGTATACACACTGCCTGATTATATTAAGCCGAAAGATTTTCGCAATCTGATAGAACAGGTAATAAAGACGGATACGGATTTTAAAGATATTGTGCCGGAGTTTATCCGTACTAAATATCAGCTTTTGCCGAAAAAAAAAGCCGTCAGTAAAATTCATTTTCCGCAAAATGGAAAAGAGTTGGAAGAAGCAAGGCGCAGCCTTATTTTTGAGGAACTGTTCAGTATACAGGCAGGATTATTGTTATTGAAAAAACAGCATACAGGCAGAAATAAAGGCATAAAGTTTTTGCCCAGCAGTAAAATGGTGAAAGCGGTATTTAATGCTATTCCGTTCGAATTGACGGCAGAGCAGCAAAAAGTCTGGCAGGAAATATGCCGAGATATGCAGTCGGATAAGCAGATGCAGCGGCTTGTACAGGGTGATGTCGGCTCAGGAAAAACGGTAATTGCTATTTTGGCACTGGTTAAAGCGGTGGAAAACGGTTATCAGGGAGCGATGATGGCACCGACGGAAATACTTGCCATTCAGCATTTTGATAAGATAAAATCTTTATTGGAGCCGCTAGGAATTAATGTAGCGATTTTAACGGGCAGTTTAAAGGCAAAACAAAGGCGCAATACAGTAGAAGGTCTGGCAGACGGAACGGTTGACATTGTAATCGGCACGCATGCACTTATTCAGGATAATATTATTTTTAAAAATCTGGGAATTGTTGTAACGGATGAACAGCATCGTTTCGGTGTAAATCAGCGTGCTAAACTGGAAAACAAAGGCATGGATTTTCTTCCGGATGTGCTGGTTATGACGGCAACGCCGATACCGCGAACGATGACGCTTACCGTTTACGGGGATTTAGACGTATCGTTTATTCGTCAGTTGCCGCCGGGCAGAAAACCGATACGGACTTTTGTGCGTATGCCGGACAGACGCGAGCTTATTTATAAATTCGTGCGCGGTGAAGTGACAAAAGGCAGACAGGCATATGTAGTATGTCCGCTAATTGAAGAAAGTGAAAACAGTGATGCCGTTTCAGTAGAAATGATTTATGATGAATTGACATCAGGCTATCTGTACGGAATAAGGTGCGCACTTTTGCATGGCAAATTATCGTCAAAAGATAAAGAGCAGCTTTTATATGATTTTCTGGCAGGAAAAATAGACGTATTGATTTCCACTACCGTCATTGAAGTAGGGGTAAATGTACCGAATGCCAGTATAATGGTCATTGAGGGAGCGGAACGGTTCGGTTTGGCGCAGCTTCATCAGTTGCGCGGTCGTATAGGCAGAGGAGAGTTCGCATCGTATTGTATTTTGGTCAATCGCGGACGAAAGGCAAATTCATTGGAACGGCTGCATCTTATGGAGAAAATTTCCGACGGTTTTGTGCTGGCGGAAGAAGATTTGCGTCTGCGTGGTCCGGGACAATTTTTCGGCTCTATGCAGCACGGTCTGCCGGATTTAAAAATCGCTGATGTATTGAATGATGTAAATGTATTGATAACAGCACGGAAGGAAGCCCAGAGAGCTTTGGATTTCGGTATTGATAAAAATTCGCTTGTTGAACTTTTGCAAATGCAGTATAAAGATAAATTTATAAGAATAGCCGATATTTAGGAAGGAAAAAAATGAGTAAAGAAAATAGTGTAAAAGTAGTGACTCTAGTAATATTCATAGCAGTATTGGGATTGATTCATATATTAAATCCTGATTTTTACGGTGATTTTTGGCATATAGCTACCAGCGGCAATATGCAGGAAACAGTTGCTTATATAGATTCGTTTGGCGCGTGGGCAATGGTGTTCAGTTTTTTACTGGATGTACTCATTAATGCACTGGGTTTTTTGCCGTCAATATTTGTTTCGACTGCTAATGGTTTGCTGTTCGGTATAGTGCCGGGCATAATCATATCGTGGCTGGCGGAAACGACAGGTGTAATCATTTCTTTTGTATTGATGAGAACAATTTTGCGTTCGACGGCGGAAAAATTGATTGCCAAGTCAAAATATCTGCAGAAAGCGGATGATTTCAGCGGCAGAAACGGTTTTAAAATAATGCTTATTCTGCGCGCCATGCCGTATTTTCCCTCAGGAATTTTGACGGCTTTAGGAGCTGTCAGCAGAATAAGCCTCAAAGACTATGCTCTCGCCAATCTAATCGGAAAATTTCCGTCAACCTCGCTTGAAGTGGTAATCGGTCATGATGTTGTAAACTATCAGCAGAATTTAGACCGATTGATGATTGTAATTGTGTTAGTATGTATTATTTACGGTGCAATATGGTACTATCACAGAAGAATGGAGAAAAAATAAAAGACAAAAGTGCGTATTTTAAGAAATATATTGCTTTTAAAGTCTTTTCACAGTATAATATTGTTCATAGTTATAAAAAATATATATTATAATAGAAGATAAATGGACAGGGAGTTGAAGAGTTTTGATTAAAGTTATTGTAAACGGTGCTCACGGCCGTATGGGCAGTACCGTTGTAAATGCCGTTGTGAACGACAGCGAGCTGGAACTTGTCGGAGCAGTTGATATTGTTGGCGGTATGGACGCAGGCGATAAGGCAGGCTGCGGCAAGACTGGCATTATAATTTCTACGGATTTGCAGAAAACGATAGATGAAGTGAAACCGGATGTAATGGTGGATTTCACTCAGCCGAGCGTAGTATTCAATACAGCAAGCATAGCGCTTAAAAATAAAGTTCGTCCCGTTATCGGCACAACCGGTCTTACAGAAGAACAGAAAGCACAGCTTGATAAATTGGGCAGGGAAAATGATACACCGTGCTTTATTGCGGCAAATTTTGCTATCGGCGCGGTTCTGATGATGAAAATGGCGGTAGAAGCTGCAAAATATATGCCGGAAGTGGAAATTATCGAACTGCATCATGATAATAAATTAGATGCTCCGTCCGGTACGGCTCTTGTTACGGCAGAGATGATAAAACAGGTTCGTGAAAGCCATAAACAAGGACACGTAGATGAAAAGGAAAAGCTTACAGGTGCAAGAGGTGCCGAATATGACGGCATGAGAATTCACAGTGTAAGATTGCCGGGCTATGTAGCTCATCAGGAAGTAATATTCGGCGGACTCGGTCAGACACTGACCATTCGTCATGACTCTATTGACAGAACTTCTTTCATGCCGGGCGTTGTTCTTGCCTGCAAGAAAATCATGGGTCTTGATGCTGGTCTTACCTGTAATTTAGATAAAATTATGGATTGATAAATTAAAATATTGGAGTAGTGATTTTAGTGAAAAAATATAATGTAGCAATTCTCGGTGCTACCGGCGCTGTAGGTCAGGAATTTTTAAATCTTATTGAAGAACGCAACTTTCCGTTTAATGAATTAAAACTGTTAGCTTCTTACCGTTCCGCCGGTAAAAAAATTCAGTTTATGGGCAAGGAATATACGGTAGAAGAAGCAACACATGAGTCCTTCAAAGATGTGGATATTGCACTTTTCGCCGGCGGTGCTGCCAGCAAGACTTTTGCTAAATCCGCAGTAGAAGCAGGTGCCGTTGTTATCGATAATTCCAGCGCATTTCGCATGGACCCGGAAGTTCCGCTCGTTGTACCGGAAGTAAATCCGCAGGCAATCGCCCGTCATAAAGGGATTATTGCCAATCCGAACTGTTCGACTATCATTATGGTAATGGCACTTAAACCGATTTATGATTTGGCGAAAATCAAACGCATCGTTGTATCTACTTACCAGGCTGTTTCCGGCGGCGGTAAAGAAGCTATGGCGGAACTTGAAACTCAGGTTAAAGCTATAGTGGAAGGAAAAGAAGTGGTGGCAAATATTTTGCCGGGTGCATCTCTTCCGAAACATTATCAGATTGCCTTCAATTTAATTCCGCAGATTGATGTGTTCCAGGATAATCTTTATACTAAAGAAGAAATGAAGATGATTAATGAAACGCATAAAATCATGGAAGACGATAATATTGGCATTACGGCAACAACAATCCGCGTGCCGGTATACCGCAGTCATGCCGAATCCATCAATATCGAATTGGAAAAAGAAGTCAGCCTCGATGCTGTAAAAGAAGCACTCGATAAATTCGACGGCGTAACCGTTCAGGATAATCCTGCCGAAATGGAATATCCGATGCCGCTCATGACTTCCGGTAAAAACGACGTATACGTAGGACGTATCCGCAAGGATTATTCTGTAGCAAACGCATTAAACCTCTGGGTATGCGGTGACCAAATCAGAAAAGGTGCGGCACTCAACGCACTTCAGATTGCTGAATACATGATTGAACATGATATGATAAAATAATAAATAACAAAAAAGCAGTTCACTAATAAAAACAGGAACTGCTTTTTTTATAAATTTCTATTTATTGTTCATTTTTCTTTTGAAAGGTCAAAAGAAAAACGAACCAAAAAGAAAAAACCTTTTTTAACGTTTCGCTTACGCTGCACTGGGCAAGCCTTCGAAGCTCTTTTATAAATCCAGTCTGTACAACGACTTGAAACGTTTGGAATTTGGCTCGTGCCTTCTGATTACAGCAGGAACGCAATTTGAGCTGTTGACATTGTATTTTGCTGGTCATGCCAAAACTTCCATCCATATTAGAGCATTTTCACGGTAGCTTCAGCTATTAAAAAGAAAAAAATTTAGATGTGTTTTTAGTTTAAATGTTTGAGCGTAAGCGAGTTTTTAAACGTTATATCTAAATTTTTTTCTTTTTAAAGTGAAAATCTCTTATGGGCTACGAAATGAAGAGTTTCTTTTTCGGCAACTTTTCTTTGTATTCAAAGAAAAATTGCCCGGCGCAAT
>USIX01000026.1 GCA_900554895.1 uncultured Megamonas sp.
TATCCAAGGGGTTACTTTTGCCGCTGTATCGCCGATGATAATGATTGGTCAGGCGGACGGATTGACGGCAATATACGGAGCTGTTATAGTCAGCGGTATATTCATGTTTTTAGCTTCGCCGTTTTTCAGCAAGCTTGTCAGATTTTTCCCTCCAGTTGTAACCGGTTCTGTCGTTACTATTATCGGTTTATCCTTATTGCCGGTTGCCGTAAGATGGGCCGGCGGCGGAAATCCGGCTGCAGAAGATTTTGGCAGCCTTTCCACTTTGGCATTATCCGCTTTCGTTTTATTGCTTGTAATTATTTTCTATCGTTTCTTTAAAGGTTTTTGGAAAAATATTTCCGTGTTGTTGGCACTGCTTATCGGTACTATTGTAGCATCATTTTTCGGTTTTACCGATTTCAGCGCAATCGGCAGAGCTGACTGGGTAGGACTTGTTACACCGCTTCATTTCGGGCTGCCGACATTTGATATTTCGGCCATCATCGTTATGATTTTAGTAATTCTCGTCGTTATGACGGAAACAACCGGCGATATTATTGCTGTCGGTGCGATTGTAGGCCGTCCTGCCGATGAAAAGACGATTACGCGCGGTCTGCGGGCTGACGGTTTTTCTACTATGCTGGGCGGTTTTTTAAATACGTTCCCGTATACGGCGTTTGCTCAGAATATCGGTCTTATTACGCTTACCAATGTAAAAAGCCGTTTTGTAGTGGCAGGCTCCGGTGTTATTTTAATTTTGCTCGGTCTTTTCCCGAAAATGGCAGCTATTATTGCCTGCATTCCTGCTCCCGTTTTAGGCGGTGCGGGCATTGCGATGTTCGGTATGGTTGCGGCAAATGGTATTCGCGTATTGTCCAGAGTGCAGTATGACGGCGACAATAACTTCAATTTGCTGATTGTAGGCATAAGTCTGGCAATGGGTCTTTTATCCATGGCTGTTCCGGAGATATTCAAGCATTTTACTGGTATCTGGAGCATTATTTTCCACAGCGGTATAACAATCGGCAGTTTGACAGCGATTATTTTAAATGCTATTTTAAATGAAGTAAGAACTGTACACATAAAAAAATAAAAAATCAAGCTCCTTTATTATTAAAGGAGCTTTTTTAAAAGGGTGATTTTATGGAAAAAACAATTGATGCTAGAGGACAGACTTCTGTAAATCAGCTGGTGCTGGCACAAGATATATTAAAGACGATGTCTATTGATGATAAATTGAACGTCGTGGTAGATGATATTGTTTCGGCGCGTAATTTGGAAATGATGGCGGATGAAATGAATTTGCCGTCACAGAAAATTCAGCAGGGAACAGATTATGTTGTATCTTTATTTGTAAAAAAATCATTTTTCGTGCCTCAGCAAGATGAAATAAAAAAAGGTGAACCGCTGAAGTTAAAAAATTCGTTTGTTGTAGTTATAGACGGTAATTTAATGGGAAGCGGTGATGAAAAACTGGGCGGCATTTTGATGAAGGGATTTATTTATACATTGGCTTGTATGGAAGAAATGCCGACGAAAATTGTTTTGTACAATAGTGGGGTTAAACTGGCTGTGGACGGTTCGGATGTTTTAGCCGATTTGAGACGGCTGCAGGACAGCGGGGCGGAAATATTCGTCAGCAGTACGTGTCTGGAACATTACGGACTGAAGGACAAGCTGGCTGCAGGAAGACCGGTCAGTATGGCAGATATTGTGCAGATACAGTTAAAGGCGGAAAAAATTCTGCGACCGTAATTTAGTAAGGCTGTCTAATGTGTCAATGTCGGTAAGTTCGCTATAATGGGTAACTTCAACGAGTGTCAAATCGTTTAAGTGAGACTGGATAATAGCGCGTCCGCCCGTATCGCCAGATATGTGCAGAAGTTCCGGCAGATATTTTTCGGCGAAAATAACGGGATTACCGCGTTTTTGCCTGTAAGACAGAGCACAGATACCGCCTTTATCCTGCCAAACGGTACAAAGTTTTTGCAGGCTGTCTATGGTCAAATAGGGTTGGTCGCAGACAGTAAATAAATAGCCGTTAAAGTGAATGTTTTGATTTAAAGCGGCACGAATGGCTAACTGCATGGAATGGGATTGACCGAGATGAGTTTCGTTGTTTTTTACAACGAGAATATTTCGGTCAATTTTTTGTATAATTTGCGGATATTTAGTGACGAGGATAGTGAAGTCGGGCTGTAATTTTTGTATGAGAGCCACAGTGTGTTCGTACATGGGGCGATTGTCGATACGATAGAGCAATTTGTTCTGTCCGAAGCGGCTGCTGTCGCCGGCGGCAAGAATAACGGCACATAAAGATTTTTTCATTATAGTAAACCTCGCAAAATAAGGAATGATTTTTTTGTATGAATTATACCAATATACTAATGATAAATTAAAACGAAGCAGATTGACAGAGTTTTTAGAGATAAAAAAACATGATGTGATTTCTTTCGCCGGAGCAGGCGGAAAGACTTCGACGATTTTTGCACTGGCAAGGGAACTGAAACATACTACGGATTATAAAATTTTAATAACAACGACAACGAAAATGTTTTTAGAAAAAGAAGCTGTTACCGTTGAAGATGAGTGGTTTATAAAAGAGCAGATGTTGAAAAAACGATTAGTAACGGCTGGCAAAGATTTGGGCAGAAAAATGGGCTGTTTTTCGGCGGATTTTCTGCAAAAAATAATATCGCTCAGTGATATAGCATTAATAGAAGCGGACGGAGCGCAGCGCAAGCCGTTTAAAATGCCGCGTCCGTATGAGCCGGTGTATTTGCCGAATACGACAAAAATTGTTTATCTTGCGGGAATGACGGCTTTGGACAAAGCAATAGAGGTTTTATCGCGCAGTGATATTTTGGCGGATTTTCTGCATAAACAGCCGGATGAAAAATTGACGGAGGAAGATATGCTGAAAGTCCTGCAAAATGAAAAGGGAGCGAAAAAAGATATACAGGGAAAAGAGTTTTATGTTATTTTAAATCAGGCGGACGATGATAAAATATTGCAGTCAGCAGAAAAAATAGCAGCTGTTTTAAGTCGAAACGGAATAAAAACGGCTGTGAGCAGATATTATTGAAAATAAAGGAAAGAGTGATTTGGATGCAGAAAGTTTTGATTAAAGGTGCAGGAGATTTGGCAAGCGGCATTGCGTGGAGATTGAGACGCGCCGGTTTTAATATATTGATGACGGAAATTGCACAGCCGTTGGCGGTTCGTCTTACTGTTTCGTATTCCAATGCCGTTTATGAAGGACAGACAGAAATTGAAGGTATTAAAGGAATTTTGGTACATGATTATGATGAAGCGCAAAATGTAATGAAAAAAGGCGATATTGCTGTAATTGTGGATGAAGCGGCAAATATTAAAGATGAATTTAAACCGAATATAATTATCGATGCGATTATGGCAAAGAAAAATATCGGTATGAAGATAGATGATGCACCGATAACTATTGCCGTAGGGCCGGGTTTTTGCGCCGGAAAAGACTGTGATTATGTGATTGAAACGAAACGGGGTCATTTTCTCGGCAGTGTTATTGAATGCGGTGAAGCAATAAAAAATACGGGAGTGCCAGGTAATATCGGCGGCTATACGGTGGAACGAGTTATTCGCTCCAATGGTGCAGGCATATTTAAATCTGTTGCAAAAATCGGCGATAATGTAAAAAAGGGTGAGATTGTAGCTTATACGGATGACATTCCTATTTATGCGCAGATTGACGGTATCGTGCGCGGTATGTTGCATGACGGTATTATGGTAACGGATAAGATGAAATGCGGTGATATTGACCCGCGGGCGGAAAAATCGCATTGTTTTACGATTTCGGATAAATCAAGAGCAATCGGTGGCGGTGCACTGGAAGCCGTTATGCACGCCTTGTTGAAAGCGGGTGAGATAGAATGATTGGATTAAAAGATTTTCTCGGAAAAATAAAAGCTGAGCTATTATCGGACAGACCGCTTATACTGGCAATGATTGTGGAAAAAAGAGGGTCTGCGCCGCGTGGCATCGGTGCACATATGCTGATTTTACAAAACGGCGATACGGTTGATACAATCGGCGGAGGGATTTTAGAGTATCTGGCAGTGGAACAGGCGAAGATAAATCTGCTGGAAAAAAAGTCAGAGATAAAGGATTTTTCTTTAAATAATAAGACAGCGGCAAAAATCGGTATGGTTTGCGGCGGACAGATAAAAGTGCTGTTACAATACGTGGATAAAAAAGACTTATTGCAGATTGAAACGGCAGTAAACTTGTTGAATGAAGGGCAAAAAGCCGTTGTAAAGATTAGTTGGCACAATAAAGCCGGTGAATTTTGTTTGGCAGTTCTACCGTACACGGAAAAACTGCAGTTGAAACATAAATCTTTGTTACAGATGGATGAACTGGGCGGATGTTATATGGAAATATTACGACAGAACCCGACCGTATATCTGTTTGGCGGCGGTTACGTAGCGCAGGAGGTGGCAAAACTTCTGCCTGGTCTGGAATTTGAATATGTATTAATAGAAGAACGCAGTGAATTTGCTAATAGAAGTTATTTTCCGCAGGCGCGCGATATAATCATAACGCCATATGAGGATTTTGCCGCTAAAATGCAGATAAAAAATACGGATTTTGCCGTAGTAATTACGAGCGGTCATGAAAAGGATACTGTCGTTTTAAATGAACTTTTGAGAATAAAACCGGCATATATAGGAGCAATCGGCAGCAGGCATAAAAAAGCTTTTGTGGAGAATTTTTTGCGGCAGCAAGGTTACGGTGAAGAGACAATAAAGAGCATTGTAATGCCGATTGGACTTGATATTGAAGCTGAAACACCGGCGGAAATAGCGATAAGCATTGCGGCACAGCTTATTGAAAAGAGAGCACGGTAAGTTTTGGAAAAATATTTCGGATTAGTAAAAAAGAAGCCTTTTTTTGCAAAAGGCTTCTTTTTTTAGCATTTATTAGTCTTTATTCTATAGCAGAAATAACTTTATCAAGCATATGCTTGATATCTTCCGGCAAGGCATCAATAAAACGCTGCGGTACAGTATCAAAACCATAGAAACAACCGGCAAGCCCGCCCGTGATGGCTCCGATAGTATCACTGTCCCCGCCGTAATTTACGGCAGTGATAAGAGCATCTTCAAAATTATCCGTATTCATAAAAGCGTGCAACATAGTGATAATACTGTCATAAGCGGAAGCGGTTGGCTGTACTTCTTCATTTTTATAATCGTAGTACATGGTATTATCAAGCATAATATCCATATCTTTTTTGCCGATTTCATTATTTAAAATGCGGAAAATAAACTGACTGTAAATACGGCAGGCGTTGTCTGACTGAGTGTTGACATGCGTCATATTGGAAATATCAAGTGCTTTGCTGACAGCTTCATATTCACTTTTGTAATAAAGTGCAGGATAAAGCGTGTTCAGAATTGCTCCGTTATCCACGCTGCCGCGATTGCTGAAAACATCGACTTGAGCTGCCGATTCATGCCAGCGGGCTTTCGGGATAACGTATTTACCGTGTCCTTTTGACATGGTTTTGTCTATACTGCGAAGTGCTGTATCACTGATGTCTTTCGGGCGGCTTATTGCCCAGTTGATAAAGTTCTTGCCGATTTCTCCGAAAGGATTTTCTGGCTGTTTCATAATGCCGTAAGCTGTAGCAAGCATGAGGGCCGTTTCATCGGTTCCCTCACCCGGAGCGGTTTTAAGCCAGCCGCCGCCAATCATATCACGAACCGTGCCGAATTGGGATTTTATCTGTTCCTGCGGCATAAACTCCAGCGGTGCGCCGAGAGCATCGCCGATAGCGGCTCCGTAAAGTGCACCTTTAATTCGATTTAATCTGTCCACAAAATTTCCTCCAATAAAAAAATCATATAAGTATATGATAAATCACCGGAACAAGAAGAGCAAGCAGCATATTACCGACACGGATATGTATGATATCGGCGAAAGTCAGATTTATACCTATGATAGTGATTAAAATGTTGCCGATGTAACAAATATCATTGATTAATGCTTGTGTAAGATACGGTGCGATAAAACCGGCACACAATGTAATCAGTCCCTGATAGAGAAAAAGGGGCAAAGCAGCAAGAAGTACACCTGCTCCCATAGTAGAAGCGAAAACCATGCAAATAACACCGTCCAGGACAGCTTTGGTCAAAAGAAGATTGTAATCACCGGACAGTCCGTCCTGCAAAGCGCCGATAATGGCCATAGCGCCGATACAGATGACAAGGGTAACGGTAACGAATGCATCGACGAATTTTGAGCTTTCATCGGCACGAAGCATTTTACGGGCAAATTCGCCAAGCTGTTCAAGTTTTGCTTCAATATTGATGATTTCCCCAATTAAAGTTCCGATTAATAGAGAAAAAATCATCATCATAGTACCGGCTGTTTCAAAATGGCCGTCTTTAAATACGAGCATTTGTGCCAGTGTACCGCCGATGCCGATAAACAGAACGGCAACGCCCATTGCCTGCAACAGTGAATTTTGCAGAGATTTTTTTATGCCTTTTTTTAAGAACAGACCGATGCCTCCGCCGATTAGCACGGCAAGTGTATTGGCGATTGTACCTAAACCAATCATGATAAAAACTTCCTTATTTCTATTAATAAGAAATATTATAGCATTTTGACACTTGCAATGTGAAAAAGAAATATTTATTCATCTACCTGTCGTATGAAAATATCTGGACAGTATCGGCAGAAGAGCTGATAAATTTGTGTCCATCTACATTGGTATACAAATTAACACAATATTTAAATGTATACATTTATAAAAACTATTGACAAAATACAAATGTAGTTATAATATAATAAACAAAACATTGAGTAGTTTGTACAAGGGCGTATGAATTATTTATTCATGCGCTCTTTTTTTATATAGATTTACTTATTTTCATATTGAATGGTTAAGGAGGGTACATATATGTTTGAAGCTGTTAATTCATTTGTAACTTCGGTAAACGGCATTGTCTGGGGCTGGGGAATGATAATTTTACTTTTAGGCACTCATATTTTCATGACGCTGCGAACGAAGGGCATTCAGCGCAGATTAATTCAGGGAATAAAATTATCTGTTACAAAGGATAAAGAAGCGGAAGGTGAGGTAAGCCAGTTTGGTGCATTGACTACGGCATTGGCGGCAACCATAGGCACGGGCAATATTATCGGTGTCGGCACGGCAGTCGCGCTTGGCGGTCCGGGTGCCGTTTTTTGGTGCTGGCTTACAGGTGTGTTCGGTATTGCAACAAAATACAGTGAAACACTTATATCTGTTAAATACCGCGTAAAAACGAAAGACGGCAGAATGCAGGGCGGAGCAATGTATGCCCTGGAACGTGGGCTGAATATGAAATGGCTTGCCGTATTGTTTGCTTTTTTCGGCGGCTTTGCCTCTTTTGGTATAGGCTGTGCTACGCAGGTGAATGCAATTGCTACCGTCTGCAGTGAAAATCTCGGTGTTCCGGCATGGATTGTGGGTATTATTATTGCCGTTTTGGTAGCTCTTGTAATTTTCGGAGGAATAAAATCCATTGCTTATGTATGTGAACGGCTTGTTCCGTTTATGGCGGCATTTTATGTACTCGGATGTATTGCGATTTTAGTGATTAATGCCGATTTTATTATTCCGGCTATTGAAACGATAATTACGCTTGCATTCAACCCGGGTGCAGCAGCTGGCGGTCTTGTCGGTGGCGGTATTATGCAGGCTATGCATTTCGGGGTGGCGCGCGGTCTGTTCTCTAATGAATCTGGTATGGGGTCGGCTCCTATTGCGGCAGCGGCGGCACAGACAAGAAATTCCGTTCGTCAGGCTATGGTTTCAATGACAGGTGTTTTCTGGGATACGGTTATTGTATGTGCAATGACCGGTCTGGTTTTAGTATCTAGTATTATGAAAAATCCGGAAATCAATATGGGAGCAATTCGTGATGGCGGTGTGTTGACTACACTGGCTTTCGGACAGATACCGTATATCGGACCATTCATCCTCGTTGTAGGCATTATAACATTTGCTTTTTCCACGATTTTGGGCTGGTCTTATTATGGTGAAAGATGCGTGGAATATTTCGCCGGTAAAAAAATACTGACCGGGTACAAAATAGCCTATCTCGCTGTAGCGGTGATAGCACCGATTGTATCATTAAATCTGGTATGGCTTATCGCTGATACTTTGAATGCAATGATGGCAATACCGAACCTTATTGCCGTACTGCTTCTGTCTCCGGTTATTGTAGCAGAAACAAAAAAATATATTGATAATATTGATGAAAAGGATACGGAAGCTATTCCTTATCTGGAGGATATTAGGAATAAAGAAGTTGTACCTACAGAGGAACTTGTAAAATAAAATAAAAAAACTGTACGCTAAAAGCAAGAGTAAATGAACATTCAGCGTACAGTTTTTTTGTGCCGATAAAAGGAAGTGGCATTATTATAAAAGAATACATAATATAGAAAAATATTCAGCAAAGGAGGTAAAAACATGTTGGATAAAAAAATAAAATGGGGAATAAGCATTATAACAGCGGCTTTTTTTCTCAGTGCATCAGTTTGTTTTTCTTTTATAGATACAGCAAATGCGGCACCGCCTTCATTAAAGCAGGGGCAGATAAAACCACCGCCGCCGCGAAAAGCCGTAACAAGGCCTAGTATTAAACCGGTACCAAGACCGAGAATATCGAAACCGGTGTCAAGACCGAATCGTGCCGTAAAACCGATGCCGCGACCGGCTAGACCTAATATTAAGCCGCGACCTGCAGGAAAACCGGGTAATGCAATAAAACCGATGCCCAGACCGAGACCGGGCAGCAATATGAAGCCGGCATTAAAGCCTGCACGGCCAGCAATAAAACCGGGAAACAGTACCAAGCCGTTAAGACCGAATATAGCCAAACCGCGCCCTGGCAGTAATGTAAAACCGCCCAAACAGGGAATAATAAGGCCGCCGCGTAAACCTGGGGAAAATATGCGGCCGCCGAGAGGAAATGCAGAAAAACAAAGACCGCATCAGGGAGATAAAAGACCGATTTTTAGGCCAAAGCCAGACAGTGATAAAATCAAACCGCCAGCAGACCGGCCGGGTTTTCGTCCTGACAGACACAGACCGCATAACGATAAATTCAGACCGATAAAAGATAAAAATCCGGCATTACGGCCAAATCATATTCGACCGCCAAAGCACGGCAAGCCACCAAGACCGCACCATAAATTCAAACTGCATGACAGATTTGTGCCGCTTCCTCCGCCGATATATCACAGAGCACCGCGCTGGCTGTTATTTTCCGGCAGTTTCATTTATCCGTATCCGACAGCGGTAGTAAATCATGTTGTGATGGATTATTCGTATTTGAATACGGCAAGCGGTATTTATCTGGATAATTTTGTAAAGACGAAATATATTGAAGGTGAATATGAAGGGCAAGATTATTATGCCGATTATTATATTGATAAAAATTCATTAGAGGTGGTTCAGTATAATCCGCCTGATTATATTATCCGTGTAAATGAAGTATCATTTGATAATGAAAATACGGACAGCCCGTATATAACAACATGGGAATTTAAATATAATCTGGATTACCGCACCGTATATTTCCGCAATGTATACGACAGTTATCAGATAGACCCGAAAGACTGGACGTTTTTAAATGTACACAGTGATGAATACTATCTTCTGCCGACAGCCGAGATGGCATTTTATCTAGCGTATAATTACCGTTTTTTTGATAATCAGCCGGATAGTTTCTATGATGTAGATACTTTATAATATGAAAAAAACACCTGTTTTACAACTTAGTAAAGCAGGTGTTTTTTGTATGTTATTTATTTATTTTTTCTTCTGGCCATAGTAAGCATTAGCACCGTGTTTGCGCAGATAGTGTTTGTCCAAAAGCTCCTGCTGCATCGGTGTAAGCTGCGGATTGATGGTTACGGCATGATAAGCCATGAATGCGACTTCTTCGAGCACTACAGCTTTTTTTACAGCTGCAACAGGGTCTTTTTCCCAAGTGAACGGACCGTGGGAATAAACGATTACGCCTGGAACGTCCATCATTTTTATACCACGCGTTTTAAATGTTTCCACGATAACGTTACCCGTTTCAGCTTCATATGAACCGGCGATTTCATCTGGCGTCATAGCACGGGTGCAAGGAACGCCGCCGTAAAAATCGTCTGCATGTGTCGTGCCGAGAGCAGGAATATCGCGGCGCGCCTGTGCCCAGGAAGTTGCATAACGGGAATGTGTATGTACGACACCGCCGATGTCAGGACATGCCTGATAAATTTTGATGTGAGTATCTGTATCGGAAGACGGATTATAATCGCCTTCAACGACTTTTCCGGTATTGATATCAACAACTACCATATCTTCAGCTTTCATTGTGTCGTAATCAACGCCAGATGGTTTAATAACCATTAAGCCTTTTTCACGGTCGATACCGGAAACATTGCCCCATGTAAATGTAACCATATGATATTTAGGAAGCATTAAATTGGCTTCAAATACAACTTTTTTCAAATTTTCTAACATTCTAGCCACTCCTTTTTTCTGTCGAACAATTGAATAATTATCATCTAAATATATTATACAACTTTTTCGAAAAATGACAATATATATCATACAACTTTATGGAGATTTTTAGCTAAAATATTTTAAGAAGACAAAAAAGCTTGACTTCATTTTATTCTGAAGTCAAGCTTTTATTTTTAGCGCTCTAATTTATGTTCGAGCTCTTGTATTTTCTTTTTATGATGTTCAATGGCAAATTTTAAATGAGTTTGAACTTCATCGCTGTCAGCATCTTGTAAAGCCGTTTCCAGTTTTGCCAAGCGGTCTCTGATTTCCAGAAGTTCATTGCTTAAAATACTCGGTTCGTTTAAGCCGATACCGTAAACAGTGCGAATGTCTTTCAGAACAATGTCCGCATAGCCCGGTTCGGAAGATACGTCTTCGAGATATTTGGCAAATTCATAAATAATTTCATATGAATTTCTACCTTCATTAAGCCATTTTAAAAGTGCCATTTTTATATTCTGCTGTTTTCCGTGGTCCGATGTTATTTTATCTTCCATGGGAGATTATAAGGCAGTCTGAAGATATTCTTTGATGGCGTTGCCGTCTTCCATTGTCATAACTGTATCGAGGGCAGCTTTTGCCTGTGCGGAAGTTATGGAGCGGATTTTTTCTTTAACGCGCGGAATGGAAGGAGCACTCATGGAAAGTTCATTAATGCCCATAGCCATCAAGATTGCAGCGGCATTAGGGTCGCTTGCCATTTCACCGCACATACCAACCCAGATGTTGTTTGCACGGGCGGAATCAATAGTAAGTTTGATTAAGCGCAATACAGCCGGATTGAAGTGGTTGTAAAGATAACTTACGTTAGCATTTACACGGTCAACAGCCAGTGTGTACTGAACAAGGTCATTCGTACCGATGCTGAAGAAGTCAAGATATTTGGCAAGTACCGGAGTCATAACGGCAGCTGCCGGAGTTTCAACCATGATACCGATTTGAACTGTATCGGAGAACGGTTTTTCTTCGTGAGCAAGTTCAGCTTTTGCTTCTTCGATGATAGCGCGTACCTGTTTTACTTCTTCTACGTTGATGACCATAGGAAGCATCATCGCAGCTTTGCCGTAAACGCCGGCGCGCAGAATTGCTTTAACCTGCGGCATGAATACTTCGCGGCGATTTAAGCAGATACGGATAGCACGATAACCGAGGAACGGATTTTCTTCTTCCGGAATATTTAAATATGGAAGAGGTTTGTCTCCGCCGATATCCATAGTACGGATAACACATAAATGACCCTGACATTTTTCAATGGCTTCTTTATATGCTTTGAACTGAGTTTCTTCATCAGGAATAGTGTCTCTGCCCATGAACAGGAATTCAGAGCGGAACAGACCTACGCCTTTTGCTCCGAATTTCATAGCTGCTTCAACATCGAGATGCGTGCTGATATTAGCCATGAGTTCAACTTCCACGCCGTCTTTAGTAACGGTAGGCAGTTTGGAGAGCTGTGCGTAATGTTCTTTTAAACGGTTCTGCTCTTCTATTTTTACCTGATAAGAAGCGATTAATTCTTCGGTAGGGTTAACAAAGATTTCACCAGTATCACCATTTAAGATGACCTGCGCTCCACCTGGAATATCTTTGATTTTTTCGCCGAGGCCGGCAACTGTAGGGATTGCTCTTGCTTTAGCGATAATTACGGCATGGCAGGTAGTACTGCCGTTGCCTAAGATTACGCCGGCAATTTTTTCTGTCGGAATGTTAGCGATAACGGACGGTTCGATTTCTTCGCCGCATAAGATAACGGCTTCATCACCGACTGTTCTTTCAGCAAGACCTAATATGCGTCTTGTAACGCGTTTACCAACATCGCGGATATCTACAGCGCGTTCACGGAAATAAGTATCATCCATCTGTTCGAAAATAGATGCGTTTTCTTCGGAAGCTTCAAGTACCGCTTTTGGAGCGCTGCCGCAATCGCCGAGTTTCATCAAGGAATTTTCTTCCATCATAGGGTCTTGTACCATCATGCGGTGAGCTTCCATGATACCGGCCTGTTCAAGCATTCCTTTTTCACGCAGCGTTTTAATATTGGATTGGAGCACTTCAGCTGCATAAGCGATAGCTTCTCTTATTTTTGTTGCTTCTTCTTCAGGAGTTCCTGGAGTGTAAGCATCAATAAAACTTTGTAAATCTTCATCAAGTGTCATTACTTTGGCAATGGAGATACCGGTAATAACACCTTTCCCTCTTAATTCGTACGGCAAAGTACAAATCCCCCTCTCTCTCAAAAAAAACGGCTAGAAATTATTCTTCGCCGAATTTGTTTTTAATAAGACCTGTAAGAGCGTCTAAAGCTGCCTGTGCGTCTTCGCCTTCAGCGCTGATAGTGAGTTCTGTACCTTTAGTAAGACCAAGGCTCATAATCATGAGAATGCTTTTTGCGTCAACAGTTTTGCCTTTAGCGGAGATTTTGATTTTGGATTTGAATTTGTTTGCTTCCTGTACGAACATAGATGCAGGACGAGCATGCAGACCAGTTTTGTTTTCAATAATAAGTGTAGTTTCCATTTAAAATAAACCCCTCTCTTAATCTGTACAACATAATTTGATTTGGAAATATCGTTTGAAAATTATGTCTTTGTTAATTATAACTAAAAATTGCACAAATGACTAGAGGATTTTAGAAAAAAATAGATAATTTTCTAAAAAAAAGTTAATGTTGCCGCATTTGTGCAATTTTTAATAAATTTTATTAATAGTTACATCAATGTTAGGATAATAAAACCATATAGATTGGTATGGTAATTATAGACAAGAGCGTCGTTGCAGAAACGACAAGTGTGGCATATTCGGTATCAGTCTGATACAGGCTGGATAAAACGACGGTCTGTATCATGGCGGGAAGAGAGGCCATGATGACGAAAACTTTATACATGAGTTCCGGCATAGGAAAAATATGCGCTAAAATATACATGCTGAGCGGTGCTATAACAAAACGACCCAGACAGATGCCGGAAAGGCTCAAATCGAAACGGATATTCCTAAGTCCCATGGAATAAAGCGTAACACCGATGAATATAAGAGCCAGCGGTGTAGTCAAATTGCCCATATACTGCGCCGTATCCATAAAAAATTTCGGCAGAGGAATATTGAATATCAAAATGACCAGTGAAGCGAGAAATCCCAAAATCGGCGGGGAAAATATACGTTTCAGCGTGGCGGCCGTAAACATATTTTTATAGGAAAACGTCGAAGAGTCGGATTGAATACAGGCATTGCCTAAAGTCCAGAAAAAAGTCGTGTTGGCAAAAAAGTATAAAAGTGTATAAGGAATGGCTTCTTCGCCGAATAGTGCCATAGTGACAGGCAGACCGACGAAAATAGTGTTGGAAGTGGTAAAGCTGGACTGGAAAATGCCGCGACGCCCTTTTGGAGCCATGAAATGAGCTGCAAGACTACTTAAGATGAAGCAGATGGCAATGGAAATAAACGGTACGATAGAACCGGTTATTAAATGCAGCAGCTGGTCGTGACTGAAAGCGTGCGTGATGTTGTAAATGAAAAACAAGGGCAATGATACATAATTTACCAGTTTAGGCAAAATAGCTTTGTTTTGAGCATTTATCCAGCCGACTTTGGCTAGAACACAGCCGACAAGTCCCATTAAAATTAAGGTCAATACGCCGCTTATGGCGTGAAGTAAAGCATCCAAAGTATCATCTCCCTAAATATAAATAAATTCTATCAGCTGAAGAATAATTCGTGCAGGAAACCGATAAGGCTGAAGCCTTCAACCGTATCTTCGCCTGTAACCATATCAATGCTGCCGATGACCGTATCATGATAAATCAAATCGACTGTACCGACTTTCGTGCCGGCAGGACAAGGTGCTTCGATATAATTTTTCGTCAAATTCAGCTTATAGGTAAAATCTTCAGCTTTTTCGTGCTTCATTACAGGATAGGTAAAGTCTTGCACGGGTTTTACGGTAATTTCGGAAACAGTACCGTTGTGTACGTATACGGTATCGGTGAGTTTGTCCGTATCCACCGTTTGCTGAGAAGCTATCTGTTTGAAACCGAAATCCAGCAGAGCACGGCTTTCGGTAAAACGGGCTCTGCTGTCAGATGTTTTTAGTACAACAGCAATTAAAGCACTGCCGTTTTTTTCAGCAGAAGCGACGAGGCAGCCGCCGGCGGCATCCGTATACCCGGTTTTTATGCCGGTGACATCGTCATAATTCCATAAAAGACGGTTGGTACTGCCGTAAATATCCTTGCGGTCGGCTGGTGATACCCAGTTGATTTGTTGTTCTTTTGTAGAAACTATTTTGCGGAATTTTGGATTTTTATAGCAGTAGGCGGCAATTTTGGCCAAATCGCGCGCCGTGGTATAGTGGTTCGGGTCGGTAAGACCGTGCGGATTGTTAAAATGCGTATTTACGGCACCGATGGATTTTGCTTTATCATTCATCATTTCCACGAATTTTTCCATAGAGCCCTGTCCGATATAATAACCGACGGCAGCAGCACCGTCATTGCCAGAGGCTAACATAGTGGCCTGCAGCAATTCGGACATTTTTATCTGGTCGCCTTCGTTGAGATAAATGGCGGAGCCGTCTTCGCCGACAGCGCGCTTATCGACACTGACGATATCATCATCAGCGGCGTTTTCCAATCCCAGAATACAGGTCATCATTTTTGTTGTACTGGCAGGCATGAGTTTTTGGTCAGGATTTTTTTCATAGAGAATTCGTCCGGTACGGGCATCTATTAGAATAGCGGCATACGCTGTCATATCTTTTAAATTATCGGCGGTAACGGGAATATACGGTTTCGTTTCGTCAACCGGCGGTGCGTCATCAACAATGCTGCCGGTTGCATGTGCTACAGGTGCAAAAATCTGGATAAAAATCAGCAGAAATATGAAAAAACGCTGGATATAGGAGTTGTAATGTAACTGTTTCACGGATGTATCGGTCCTATCACAAAAAATGTACCGCGTGCTTTGGCGCATAATTGTTTAGCAGTGTTGAAAACTTCACATTCGGCAACAAGCGTGCTTCTGCCGTTATGGATGATTTTGCCTTTTACAAGAGCAGTATCAGCCTGATTTATCGATTTTATAACATTGATATTGAAATCAAGCGTAACTACTTTTTTGCCAAGGCTTAAACAGGCAGCTCCCATGGCCATATCGCACAGCGACATGATGACGCCGCCATGAGCGATGCCGTAAACATTTGTATGTTCGTGCTGTATTTTAAGAGCAACGCATACGTTTCCTTCCTTGATGGAAATAATATCTACACCTAAATGACTGGTAAATGGATTGTCATCATAGAAATGATTGATGTAATCATTGATGGATTTGTCATCGTACGATGAAGATGTATTCATAAAATCACCTATTCTTTTTTGAGATAAAATTTATTATAAATTAGTATAAAAGGCATTTCAATAAGTTGATGATATTTTTTAGAAAAACTTTATGTTATTATGAAGTAAGAATAAAAATTTAAATTATGAGGTGATATGTATGGCATATAAAGTGTATCTGTTTGATTTTGATTATACACTTGCTAATGCGGAAACAGGTATTGTGAAATGCTTTAAACTGCTTATGCAGCAGGAGCATTATTTTATACCGCCGGATGATGAAATAAAAAAAACTATCGGGTTGCCGATGATTGAAGCGATACGTGTATTATTCAAAGAAAATGATGATGGATTATTGCATGGGCTTAGAGATAAATATACAGTGTTTGCCGATATACACATGACAGCAAATACAGTGCTTTATCCACAGACGATACCGGTATTACAGCGGATAAAAGCATGTGGCGCCAAGACAGCGATTATTTCCAGTAAAACGCGCAGACGTATTATGCAGACTTTAACACGCGACAAGATAACGGATTTAGTGGAATTCGTCATCGGAAGCGAAGATGTAAGAACGCATAAGCCGTCGCCGGAAGGAATATTGATGGCAAAGGAACGATTTCATATAGACAAAAAAGATATATTGTATGTAGGTGACAATGTGGTTGACGGAGAAGCGGCACGAAATGCCGGAGTGGATTTTGCCGCTGTACTGACAGGAAACAATGTACGGGAGGACTTCTTAAATATGCCGCATATAAAAATCATGAATACACTGGATGAATTGTTTTGAAAAATAAAAAATTCCTGTACGGATTTAAAATCAGTACGGAAAATCCATTGTATTAGTTGTTCATTTTTCTTTATATCAAAGAAAAATGAACAACTGGCATAGAAAATATAGTTGAGTATGAAAAGATAGTATGATAATTTCTTTGTAATAATGTATACATAATATTGACATATTTACAATAAGCTGTGAATAAATTATAATATTATTTAACGATAAAAGGCAAAGATGCTGGACAATTTTACATTCAGCATCTTTTTTTATACGGAATTTTTAATAGAAAAGAGAAAGGATGCTATTATGACGGTTAAAGTTGATTTGAATAGTGATTTGGGAGAAAGTTTCGGTATTTATAAAATCGGTAATGACAGCGAAGTTTTAAAGTACGTAAGTTCAGCCAATATTGCCTGCGGATTGCATGCCGGCGACCCGTTCGTCATGCACAAAACGGTAAGACTGGCTCTGGAAAACAATACGGCAATCGGTGCTCATCCCGGTTATATGGATTTAAACGGGTTCGGCCGCCGCAAGATGGATTTGTCGCCGCAGGAAGTATACGATTTGATTGTTTATCAAGTGGGAGCTCTCGCGGCGTTCGTAAAGGCGGAAGGCGGAAAAATGCAGCATGTCAAACCGCACGGAGCGCTTTATAATACGGCTGCTAAAGATGAAAAATTGGCGGTAGCTATTGCAAAAGCAGTCTATGATGTAAATCCAAAGCTTATTCTATACGGACTTGCCGGAAGCTGGCTTATTAAAGCCGGTGAAAAAATCGGGCTTAAGACGGCAAGCGAAGTTTTTGCCGACAGAACGTACCAGGAAGACGGTTCACTTACACCGCGCAGTCAGCCGAATGCTATGATTACGGATGATGATAAAGCGATTGCTCAGGTTTTGGGTATGGTAAAAACAGGAGAAGTGAAAACTGCTTCCGGGAAAATAATCAAAGTAAAAGCCGATACGGTATGTATTCATGGGGACAGCCAGAAGGCCTTGGCTTTTGCACAGAAAATAAATGACGCATTAAAGCAGGAAAATATTACTATGCAGTCGTTTATTTAAATTTTATTCAGTTAAGAAGGGAATGTATGCTTATGAGTAATAAAAGCGGTTTTAATTGGAGTGTTCTGATGGGAGCAGCCTTT
Source organism: uncultured Megamonas sp. (assembly GCA_900554895.1). Taxonomy (GTDB): domain Bacteria; phylum Bacillota; class Negativicutes; order Selenomonadales; family Selenomonadaceae; genus Megamonas; species Megamonas gallistercoris. The sequence goes on from USIX01000026.1 coordinate 17,845, forward strand.
TTGATGGCCACTTCTTCTATTGGACCGGGCTTCTTGACGCAGACTACAGTATTTACGCAAACGCTTTTAGCAAGTTTTGGTTTCGTTATTTTAATTTCCATTATTCTGGATATCGGGGCACAGCTCAATGTCTGGCGCGTAATTGGTATATCCGGCAAACGCGGTCAGGATGTCGCCAATATGGTTATGCCTGGACTGGGTTATCTTGTGGCAGTGCTCATTGTAATGGGCGGTTTAGGTTTTAATATCGGTAATATTGCCGGTGCAGGCATGGGATTTAACGTCATGTTCGGTATAGATACGGTAACAGGTGCAATAATCAGTGCCGTTATAGCCGTTTCCATATTTGTATTTAAGGAAGCGGGTAAACTGATGGATAAATTTACGCAGATTGCTGGTTTTGTAATGATATTTTTAACTTTATATGTTGCAATTTCCTCTGCACCGCCGGTAGGTGAGGCTGTAGCTAAAACTTTTATGCCGGATGTTATCGACCCGATGGCAATTGTTACACTTGTTGGAGGGACTGTAGGTGGCTACATAACTTTTTCCGGTGGACATCGTCTTGTTGATGCCGGTATTGTTGGCAAAAAGGCATTGCCACAGATTACGAGAAGTTCCGTAACCGGCGTATGCGTAACGGGCGTTATGCGTGTTGTACTGTTTTTGGCGGCACTTGGCGTTATTTCACAAGGTTTCCAGCTTGACCCTTCCAACCCGCCAGCTTCCGTATTTAATCTTGCTGTGGGTAATGTCGGCTATAAAATTTTCGGCGTAGTAATGTGGGCAGCGGCTATTTCTTCCGTAATTGGTGCAGCGTATACTTCCGTATCATTTATCCGCAGTTTCAGTCCTAAAATTGAAAATAATTATCGCTGGTTTGTTATAGCGTTTATTGTATTTTCTACAGTTGTTTTTGCCATAGTAGGTCAGCCGGTAAAGACGCTTATTGTCGTAGGTACTTTAAATGGCTTAATTTTACCGATT
>USIX01000027.1 GCA_900554895.1 uncultured Megamonas sp.
AAAGAAAAACGAACCAAAAAGAAAAAACCTTTTAACGTTTCGCTTACGCTGCACTTGATAAGCCTTCGAAACTCTTTTACAAATTCAGTCTGTACAACGGCTCGAAACGCTTGGAATTTGGCTCGTGCCTTCTGATTACAGCAGGAACGCAATTTGAGCTGTGAGATTGTATTTTGCTGGTCATGCCAAAACCTTCATCCATGTTAGAGATTTTCACGGTAGCTTTAGCTATTAAAAAGAAAAAGCTTTAGATGTGTTTTTGGTTTAAATGTTTGAGCGCAGGCGAGTTTTTAAACGTTATATCTAAATTTTTTTATTTAATCTCTGTACATGAAAAAAATGAACGATATCTACTGTATATTTTATCATTGATGAAGTTTTTCTAAAAATTTTTCTAAAAAATTGTTGTAAAATTTCTTACATTGTATTACAATATGTGTAAATTTTGCTGTCATGACAATAGTATATATAGTAAGGGAGAGATAGAAAATGTTATTGCAACGATTGGAAGCGTTGCCTGTAGGTAGTTTTCATTATAAGTTATTATTCATAACGGGTCTTGGCTGGTTATTCGATGCCATGGATACAGGTCTTATAGGTTTTGTTCTGCCGGTACTCGGCAAGGAATGGGGTCTGGCGGCAAGTCAGATGGGGGCTATCGGTTCCATCGGTCTAGTCGGCATGGCAATCGGTGCAGTTGTCGCCGGTTCAATCGCCGACCGTTTCGGACGCAAGACAGTCTTTTCGGCAACGGTTATTATGTACAGTATAGCGACAGGACTTTGCGCTATATCATGGAGCTATGAATCGCTACTACTGTTCCGATTTTTCGTAGGCTTCGGCCTCGGCGGTGAACTTCCTGTTGCCGCGACATTGATGTCCGAGTTTGCTCCGACCAGTCTGCGCGGCAGATTTATCGTTTTGTTGGAAAGCTTCTGGGGCGTAGGTTGGATTTGCGCCGCCTGCATTGCCTATATGTTCATTCCTGTTTACGGCTGGCATTATGCGTTCATCATTGGTGCGCTGCCAGCAATTTACGTATTCTTCATTCGTCTGCATATGCCTGAATCAGTACGTTATCTCTTATCTAAAGGTAAAGTTGCTGAAGCACAGAAAATCGTTAATGATTTGGAACAGAAACTAGGTGTTAAATACAACGGCGAATTAACTTTAAAACCTGAAGCTGTTACGGTTGAAAAACCGCGTTTAAAAGATTTATGGTCGAAAAAATATTTATCGCGTACCATTATGCTATGGATTGTATGGTTCGGCATCGTCTACAGCTATTACGGGATTTTCACGTGGCTTCCGGCTATCGTTTATCAGCAGGGCTTTGAATTCGTTAAGACGTTTGAATATGTACTGCTGATAACTTTCGCTCAGTTGCCGGGTTATTTCTGTGCGGCATGGCTCGTTGATAAAATCGGCAGAAAATATACATTGTCGCTTTTTCTGTGCATGAGCGGTGTGGCAAGCTATTTCTTTGGTCAGGCGGCTACGGCTCAGATGATTATTTTCTGGGGCTGTGTAATGTCGTTCTTTAATCTCGGTGCGTGGGGCGTTGTTTATACTTATACGCCGGAACTTTATCCGACTGCTATCCGTGCCATGGGCAGCGGCTGGGCAGCAGGCGTCGGCCGTATCGGCGGCATGGCGGCTCCGCTTGTTGTAGGTATCATGATTGAGGCAGGCAGCGATATGCATACCGTATTTTATATGTTTGCGGCAGTATTCGTAATCATTGCCGTTGCCGTATTCAGTCTCGGTATAGAAACGAAGCAAAAAAACTTGGAAAACATTTAACTATAAAGAAAAAATAGCAGGTACAATTTATGTATCTGCTGTTTTTTTTTATATTTTATCGGCAAAATAAAATTGAAAAAATAGATATTTTTTTACTTGATAGTTTGCCGATAGCGGCATAAAATAAATTTAATTAGGAAATGAAGGTGAATTTATGAAATATTGTTCGGTCGAAGAATTTGCCAAAAAATGGAATGTTTCAAAGCGTACGGTGCGCAATTACTGTGCAGAGGGAAGAATAACGGGAGTTTTTCTGACGGGAAAGACTTGGAATATTCCGGAAACGGCAGAAAAACCGTTGCGAAAAAAACGCAGTAAGAAAAGTGCAAATACTTTATTGTCCGTTCTGCAAAGAGAAAAGAAAAGCAGACTTTCCGGCGGAATTTATCATAGACTGCAGATAGATATGACGTATAATTCCAATCATATGGAAGGCAGTATGTTGACGCATGAGCAGACGCGGTATATTTTTGAAACGCATACTATCGGTATGACAAAGACTGCCGTAAATATAGATGATATTATAGAAACGACAAATCATTTTCGCTGTATAGATATGGTTATTGATAATGCAAACAATAAACTGAGTGAAAGTTTTATAAAAAAACTGCATGAAACATTAAAAAACGGAACAAGCGACAGCAGAAAAGACTGGTTTGCAATAGGAGAATATAAAAAACAGCCCAATGAAGTCGGAGGAAGAAAGACAGCACAACCTGAGCAGGTAAGCGGAATAATGAAGCAGTTATTAAAGCAGTATAGTTCTACAGCAAAGAAAACATTGGAGGAAATTATTGCCTTTCATGCAGATTTTGAAACTATTCATCCATTTCAGGACGGCAACGGACGTATAGGCAGACTTATTATGCTGAAAGAATGTTTGAAAAATAATATAGTGCCGTTTATTATCAGTGATGATTTAAAAATGTTTTATTATAGAGGACTGCATGAATGGAATAAAGAAAGAGGATTTTTAATAGATACTTGTTTGACAGCTCAGGACAGATTTAAAAAATTGCTGGATTATTTTCGGATTGTTTATAAGAAGGATTAATGTAAGTGTTATAATTGAATATTAGATAGATAAAATAGAAAGGATGTGATTATATGGCAGTCAATTTAACGGAAGAAGATGTGAAGTTTCGGTATATAACGCCTGCTATTGAAAAAGCCGGTTGGCATAAAGAAGATATTTTTTATGAGTATTACATCACAAAAGGTGCCGTGCAGGTTCATGGCAATAGTGTAACGCGCGGAGCGGCAAAAAAAGCGGATTATATTCTGACTTACGGCGTAGTAAAACAGCCGTTAGCTGTTGTGGAAGCGAAACAGATGAAGTTTCCTGTAGGTTACGGAATGAACCAGGCAATGGAATATGCTCAAATGCTGGATATAAAATTTGCTTATTCGTCCAACGGCAAAGGTTTTATTGAGTATGATTTTTTTACGGGAAAGACAAAAGAATTAAAAATAGATGAATTTCCTGAACCGCAAGAATTATGGCAGCGTTACTGCGTTGGGAAAGAATTGGATGAAGAAACGGAAAAAATTGTGCAGGAACCGTATTATATAGATACTTTCAATAATAAAAAACCGAGATATTATCAGCGTATAGCGATAGACAGAACGATTGAAGCTATAGCTAAAAACCAAAAACGTATTTTACTGGTGATGGCGACAGGAACGGGTAAAACGTATACGGCATTTCAGATTGTCTACAGATTAATTCGTGCAAAGAAAGTAAACCGTGTGCTTTATCTGGCGGATAGAAATATTTTGATAGACCAAACCATAGGGCAAGATTTTAAGCCGTTTGAAAAGGTTATAACTAAAGTTAAAAATAGACATTTAGATAGTGCTTACGAAATTTATATGAGTTTATATCAGCAGCTTGTCGGAGAAAATGGCGAAGAGATTTTTCGTCAGTTTAAGCCAGAATTTTTTGATTTAATCATTGTTGATGAATGTCATCGTGGTAGCGCTAGAGAAGATTCACAGTGGCGAACTATCTTGAATTATTTTAAAGACGCCGTTCAAATTGGTCTTACAGCAACGCCAAAGGAAACGAAAGACGTTAGCAATCAATCGTATTTTGGAGAACCTATTTATACATACAGTTTAAAACAGGGTATAGCAGATGGATTTTTAGCACCATACAAAGTTATTCGTGTAAATATAGATAGAGATATCGACGGTTGGCGACCATATAAAGGACAATTTGATAAAAATGGTTTACAAATTGAAGATAAATTATATTTAGGCAAAGATTTTGATAAAAATTTAATTATTGATGAACGTACGCAAGAAGTGGCAAAACGTATCACAAAATGGCTAAAAGAAAATGGCAGGTATAGCAAAACTATAGTTTTTTGTGTAGATATAGAACACGCTGAAAGAATGAGGCAAGCACTTGCAAACGAAAATAGCGATATCATGAAGGTTAATCCTAAATATATCATGCGAATTACAGGTGATAATAGAGAAGGAAAAGCCATGCTAGATTATTTTATTGACCCTAGCGAAAAATACCCAACGATTGTTACTACTTCAAAATTGATGACTACAGGCGTAGATGCTAAAACTTGCAAATTGATTGTATTAGAAAATAATATAAATTCTATTATAGAATTTAAACAAATTATTGGTCGTGGTACTCGTTTAAATCCAGATTATGATAAAAATTATTTCACTATAATGGATTTTAGAGGAGTAACAAGATTATTCTCAGACCCTAATTTTGATGGTGACCCGATTGTCATAATTGATGATGATGGAAAAGATAAAGATGATGATACGGATAATGTAAAAAAAACAGGAGAAGATACATCAAACGAAGGTAACAATACATTTACAGAACCAGTGGTAAATGAAGGTAAAGTAAAATACCATGTTGATAATGTAGATGTAAATATAATAAATGAACGTGTACAATACCTTGATGCTAATGGAAAATTAATAACAGAAAGTGTCGTTGATTTTACTAAGAAAAATGTTCGTAAAGAATATGCTTCATTAGATGAATTCATTAATGCTTGGAGTAGTACAGCGAAAAAGCAAGTTATTCTCGAAGAATTATCAAAACATAATGTTTCTATAGACGAATTGTATAAAGCTACAGGTAAAAAAGATATAGATGAGTTCGATTTAATTCTGCATATCGTATATGACCAAAAACCTTTGACTAGAAAAGAACGCATTAATAATGTAAAAAAGAGAGATTATTTTGCTAAATATTCGTCTGTTTGTAGAGAAGTATTAGATGCTTTGATGGAACAATACATGAACGAAGGCATAAGAGAAATACAAAATCTTCAAGTTTTGCGTAATAAAAATTTTGCTAAATGGGGAAGCGCGCCTAAAATTGTAAAAATGTTTGGCGGTAAAGAAAAATATTTTAAAGCAGTAGATGAATTAACAAGTTTAATTTACGATAGTGAAATATCCACAAATCAAGGAAATAATGTATATAACCAATAAGAGGAGCAAATAAATTAAGATATGAGTTTAGGAACATTTGTAAAAAACATTCAAAATATAATGCGTGGTGATAGTGGTGTAAATGGTGATGCACAGCGCATTGAACAATTAACATGGTTATTATTTTTAAAGATTTATGCTAAAAAAGAAGAAGAATGGGAACTTTTTGATGATAATTATAAATCCATATTGCCAGAAGAATGTAAATGGGAAAATTGGGCAGTAGATAAAGTAGATGGTAAATCGTTAACAGAAGATAAATTATTAACATTTGTTAATGAAAAACTGTTTAAACAGCTAAAAAATATAAAATTGCCAGCTGATGCACCTATTAAGCATAGAATTTTAAAAGATGTATTTGCAAGCACCAATCAATATATGAAAGATGGTGTCTTGTTGCGTCAATTAATCAATGAAATCAATAAAATAGATTTTGATAATATTAAAGAATTGCACGCTTTTGGTGAAATTTATGAAACCATCTTGAAAAGCTTGCAAAGTGCGGGAAATGCAGGGGAGTTCTATACACCTAGAGCAGTAACTGATTTTATCGTAGAAATGGTAAATCCAAAGCTCGGCGAAACTGTAGCTGATTTTGCTTGTGGAACAGGTGGATTTTTGACTTCTACATTAAATCATTTAGAAAAAAACATGAAAAATACAGAAGATAGAGCAGAATATAATAATGCTATTTATGGTATAGAAAAGAAACCTTTACCGCATTTATTATGTGTAACAAATATGTTAGTACATGATATAGATAATCCTGCTATTTATAATGCTAATTCATTAGAACGTAATGTAAGAGAATATAAAGATAATGAAAAATTTGAAGTTATTTTGATGAACCCACCATATGGTGGAGCTGAAGGAGATGCAATAAAAAATAATTTTCCAGCGGATTTGCGTAGTAGTGAAACAGCAGATTTATTCATATCTTTAATTATGTATCGCTTAAAGGAAAATGGCAGAGCAGCAGTTATTATACCAGATGGATTTTTGTTTGGTTTAGATAATGCTAAAGTAGCTATTAAGAAGAAATTATTTAGTGAATTTAATGTGCATACGATTGTCCGTCTGCCTGCTTCTGTGTTTGCTCCATATACATCTATTACAACAAATATTATCTTCTTTGATAATACAGGAACTACGAAAGAAACTTATTTTTATCGTTTGGATATGCCAGAAGGATATAAACATTTTTCTAAAACAAAACCAATGAAATTAGAACATTTTGCTGATTGTATAAAATGGTGGAATGATAGATGCGATATTAAAGATGAAGAAACTGATACTTATAAGGCTAAAGTTTATACATTAGAAGAAATCGTAAATCGCAACTATGATATAGATTTATGCGGTTATCCTACGATTGAAGAGGAAGTATTATCTCCAGAAGAAACTATTTTAGAATATAAAGAAAAAAGAGCTACTTTGAATTCCAAAATAGATAAAAAGCTCCAAGAAATAGAAAATATTTTAGGAGTAAAATTATGCTAGCAGATAAATTAAGAAAATCAGTATTACAATCAGCTATACAAGGTAAATTGACAGAGCAATTAGCTACAGATGATAAGGTAGAAGATTTATTAAAAGCGATAAAAGAAGAAAAAGAACGTTTAATCAAAGAAAAGAAGATAAAAAAACAAAAACCATTGCCAGAGATAACAGAAGAAGAAATACCATTTGAAATACCTGAAAATTGGAAATGGGTAAGACTAGGAGAAATAGGAATTTGGGAAGCAGGAACAACACCTAGCAGGAGCAAAAGCGAGTATTATATTAATGGAGAAATACCATGGGTTAAAACAGGTGATTTAACAGATGGTATATTAAATTCTACTACAGAAAATATTACACAACTGGCGTTAGAAGAAACTTCATTGAAAATAAAACCAATAGGAAGTATTTTAATTGCTATGTATGGGGCAACTATAGGAAAAGTATCGATTTTAGGTATTGAAGCAACTACAAATCAAGCTTGTTGTGCTTGTATAGCATATAAAAATATCTATAATAAATATATTTTTTATTATCTTATATCACAAAGAGATAATTTAAAAAAAATGGGAGCTGGAGGAGCACAGCCTAATATATCAAGAGAAAAAATAATAAAAACGATAATGCCATTACCATCATTAGCAGAACAAAAACGTATAGTAGAGAAACTTGATAATGTTTTGGCTAATATAGATGAATTGAAAGCTAATGAAGAAAAATTATCTATACTGCAAAAGAATTTCCCTGATAAGTTAAAGAAATCTATATTACAATCAGCTATACAAGGAGATTTGACTGAACAATTAGATACAGATGATAAAGTAGAAGATTTATTAAAAGCGATAAAAGAAGAAAAAGAACGCTTAATCAAAGAAAAGAAGATAAAAAAACAAAAACCATTGCTAGAGATAACAGAAGAAGAAATACCATTTGAAATACCTAAAAATTGGAAATGGGTAAGATTGGGCAAAGTAATAGAATTAATATCTGGAAGAGATTTAACAAAAGATAAATATAATAATAATTATGAAGGAATACCATATATTACTGGTGCTAGTAATTTTAATAATAATAATTTAATTATTGATAGATGGACAGATAAAGCAACATCTATAGCAGTAAAAAATGATATTTTATTAACATGTAAAGGTACAATAGGAGAAATAATAGTATTAAAAGAAGATAAAGTTCATATAGCAAGACAGATAATGGCTATAAGATTGTTATATGGTAATTTTGATTATATTAAATGGTATATAATTTCACAAATAGATAAACTGAAATCAATGGGAAAAAGTATTATACCAGGTATTAGTAGAGAAATGATTTTAAATTATTTAATACCATTACCACCATTAGCAGAACAAAAGCGTATAGTAGAAAAATTAGATAAGCTTTTAGCTGATATAGAAGAATTAAAGATAGAATAAAAGGAGATGTATATATGGCATACTTTAATAGAGGTTCTGAATGGAGAAGATGGGATTTACATTTGCATACACCAGGAACTAAAAAAAATGATCAGTATGAAGGTAAAGATTTAGAAGAAAAATGGGATAAATTTTATAATTCGATTTCAGAATATATTGGAGATGGAAAAAATCCTTTAAAAAGTATAGCTGTTTTGGGAATAACAGATTATTTATCTATTGATAATTATTTGAAAGTAATTAAAGATAATAGATTGCCACCATCTATTAAATTAGTATTACCAAATGTCGAGTTACGCATGGTACCTTTAGCTAAAAAAAGCCCAATAAATATACATTGTATATTTAATCCTGATATAGTAGAAGACCTAGAAGGACGTTTTTTTGGTAAATTAAAATTTAAGAGTGGAAGAACATATAGTGCGTCACATTCAGAATTACGTTGTTTGGGAAAAGCGTATTGCAATGATCGGACTTTAAATGATGAAGAGGCTTATAATATTGGTTTGGGACAATATGTTATAAGTATTGAAACATTAAATGATATTTTTGCTAATGATCCAGAATTGAGAGAAAATACGATAGTTGTAGTTTCAAATAATAGTAAAGATGGAGTTAGTGGAATCATGAAACATGGTTCTCAAATGGATTCTACGAAAAATGCAGTATATCAAATGGCAGATTTAATTTTTTCTTCTAAATTAGCAGATAGAAAGTATTTTTTAGGGCAAGCCAGTGATGATATTGAAACTATAAAAAGAAAATATCATTCATTAAAAGGTTGTATACATGGCTCTGATGCACATGCAAATAAAGATATTTTTGAACCCGATGAGAATAAATATTGTTGGATAAAATCAAATCCAACGTTTAATGGGTTAAAACAAGTTTTATATGAACCAGAGGATAGAATTCGTATAAGTAGTCTTATGCCAGAAAGAAAACCTAGTTATCAAGTAATTAAACAAGTAGAATTTTTTGATGAGAACTTTTCAGCAGAACCAATATTATTTAATGATAAATTAACTTGTATTATAGGAGGAAAATCTACGGGTAAATCATTATTGCTAAATAATATGGCTAGAGTAATTGATTCAAAGCAAGAAAAGGAAAAATTAAGAGTTACTGGTGGTAATTATAAAAGAATTGATAAGTTAAAAGTTATTTGGGAAGATGGCTCTGTAAGTCCAACAGAGAATTTAGATGATGAACATAAGATAATTTATATTCCACAAACATATTTAAATAGATTAAGTGATGAAAAAGAAGAAGTAACAGAAATAGATAAAATAATTCATGATATTGTTTTAATTAATAAAGATTCAAAAAAAGCTTATGAAAAAATGGAAAATGATCTAAAAGATAATAAATTAAAGATAGATAAATGTATTTATAATTTGGTAGATATTTTTAATAAATTAAAAGAACAAAAAGATAAGTTATCTGATATAGGAAATGGTTCAGGAATAGATAAAGAGTTAACGAAATTAAAGGAAGAAAAGGAAAGAATATCTAAAGAACTTTCAATATCAGAAGATGATATACGAAATTATGATAAGGCTATTAGTGATATTTCAAGATTAGATGAAGCGATTAAAAGATGTAATGATGATATAAAAAAGATTGATAAAATTAGCTCTATAGTCATGCCTATTAGTTTAAATTTGCCAGAGTCAGTAAAATCTTTAATAGAATCTTCTATAAAAACTATAACAGAAAAAGCAGATGAATTATGGGAAGATGAAAAAAGAAAAATAATTACTAATTTAAAAAGCCAATTAATAGAAAAAAATGAAGAAAAAAATTTAAGTGAAGAAATTGTAAAAAAATTATCTCCCAAAATTGAAGAGAATGAATCTGTAAAAAATTTAACAAAAGCAATTCAAGATGAAGAAAAGAAAAAAAGAAGCTTTGAAATAATTGATTCTAATATAAAGAATGAACAAGAAAAATTTAAAAGCGAATTAGATTTTCTTATAAATTCTTTTTTGGAATATTATAAAATACGTGATGAATATGCTAAAGAAATTAATGGAAATTTATCTTTAAATAATGAGGATTTAAGTTTTTGTGTTAAGACACCATTTAGAGCAGAAGCTTTTGTTAAACAAATAGAAGATTTATCAGATAAACGTTCACTTAAAGGACAAAAAAATATTATTAATATAGATGATTTTTCTGATGAATGGGTTGAAAAGGAAAATATAAAAAATTTAATAGAAGCTTATTTTAATGGAGAAATACGTTTAATAAAAAATAAAACAATAGAAAATGCTTTAAGGGATATTATGGGTGATTGGTATAATACTACTTATAGGGTATCTATGGATAATGATTTCATTGATGATATGTCACCTGGTAAAAAAGCTTTAGTATTGTTAAAGATGTTAATAAGTTTGGCTGAAAATAAATGTCCTATTTTAATTGACCAACCAGAAGATGATTTGGATAATCGCTCTATTTTTGATGAATTAATTCCATTTATAAAAAAGAAGAAAATTGACCGTCAGATAATTATTGTTACACATAACGCAAATGTTGTTCTTGGTGGAGATGCTGAAGAAATTATTGTTGCAAATCAAAAGGGCAAAAATACTCCAAATAGAAAATATAAATTTGAATACCGTTCTGGGGCTATAGAAGATGATCAGCCATATGATAAAGATAGTGTTTATATTTTAGAAAAACAAGGAATACAACAACATATATGTGATATTCTTGAAGGTGGAAAGGTAGCCTTTGATTTAAGAAAGCATAAATATCGTATTTAAATATATATTAATATTATAGAGAAAAGTAAACTTTATTGTATGGTGTAATAAATTTTATGTTACTAATGTGTAGAATAAATATTTTATAAGAAATAAAGAGGTATAAAATGAATAGAGAATTACCGAAAGCAGGGGAAATCTGGCTGCATTTCAAAAATAACAAGTATTTGATTATAACCGTTGCCGAGCATACGGAAACGGGAGAGATGTTTGTGGTTTATAAGGCGTTGTACGGCGATTATAAAGATTATATACGACCAGTGGATATGTTTATGAGTGAAGTTGACCACGAAAAATATCCTGGCGTAGTGCAGAAATACAGATTTGAGAAGTTCAAATAAGAAAATTTTCCTTACCTTATTTTTATGTTTTACAGAGTTTTTTTATAAAAATTAAAACATCTTAAGATATCAAGATATTTTAGTTCAATAACAGATAATATCATGATATTATTAAGATATTTGAAAATAAGGAGATGGGATGATGATTAAGATACTTTTCGTTTGTCACGGCAATATCTGTCGGTCGACAATGGCTGAGTTTGTGATGAAGGATTTGGTGCGCAAAGCTGGACTTTCGGACAAATTCATTATCAATTCAGCGGCAACAAGCCGTGAGGAGATTGGCAGTGATACGCATTACGGTACGAAGGCAAAACTTAGGGAAATGAATATTCCGTTTACGAAGAGAAAAGCGGTGCAGGTAACAAAGCGAGATTATGATATGTATGATTATATAATCGTTATGGATAATAATAATCTGCGCAATCTGAAATATATCATCGGTGAGGATACGCAGCATAAAGTATATAAGATGATGTCGTTTGCCGGTGAAAATCGCGATGTGAAAGACCCGTGGTATACGGGAAATTTTGATGAAACGTATATGGATATAGATAAGGGCTGCAGAGCACTGCTTGAGCAGCTGAAAAATGGCGGAAATATTTAAAATATATATTGACTTATAGTGGACTGTAAGATGTAGTCTAATACTAACTATAATAATAAAAGAGAAGGTTGTTAGTATGGAATATACTATCTCGGAATTTGCTAAGAAAATAGGTATGACTACATATACTTTGCGCTATTATGAAAAAGAAGGATTGCTTTTGGGCATAAAACGGAAAAACGGCAGACGCGTATTCAGGGATGAGGATTTCATAACGGTAAAAATGATTAACTGTCTTAAAGATACGGGAATGAGCATACATGAAATAAAACAGTATCTGGTACTTTGCCGTGAAGGTGATGCTACACTTAAACAAAGGCATGATATTATTCTAAAACAGAAGGATTTGCTGGAAGAGAGAATAAGCTCTTTACAAAAGAATTTAAAAGCGTTGAAGGACAAGGAAATATATTATCAGAGAGCAGTTGAAGCAGGTACGGAGAATTTTGACAAGACAAGTTGCAATCCGTTTAAACTGATGGATAAAAGTAAAAAAGGTTGAATGTCTAAATAAACGGCATTCAACCTTTTTAGTTTTAATTTTTATTTTGCAGCGATTACTTCAATTTCGATTAAAGCGCCTTTCGGCAGTTTACTAACTTCTACGCAGGAACGGGCCGGATACGGTTGTTTAAAATATGTTGCGTAAATTTCATTTACTTTACCGAAATCATCGATATTGGTGATGAAAACAGTCGTTTTGATGACGTTTTCCCATTTTGCACCGGAGGCTTCAATAACAGCCTGTGCATTTTTTAGAGCCTGATGAGCTTGGGCTTCGATACCTTCTGCCATTTCGCCTGTTGCAGGGTTCAGTGCAATCTGTCCGGAAGCGAATACAAGATTGTCGATTTCTACAGCCTGTGAATATGGGCCTACTGCTGCCGGTGCGTTGTTTGTCTGAATAATTTTCATGATGTTCACCTCGAAAATATTTATATGTTTTTATTTTAGCATAAGTATTGAATATATTTTAAGGAAATTTTTTGCACCGACAGCTTCGAGTTTGCTATAATAAGAAAAATAATACGTTGATAACTAAGGAGAAAAGTCTTGTCTTGAAAGTACAAAATAAAAAAAGTAAAGTACAAAACAATATAATTAAACTGTTTTTTGCTTTAATCGGCGTAATTTGCGTGCTTATCGGGCGGTACGGCTGGGTGCAGATTGTGCAGGGCGAGCAGATGATGGCACGGCTGAAAGGACAGGTGCAGGAAGAAAGTGTTCTGCATGTACCGCGCGGTACGATTTATGATGCGAATATGAAGGAAATGGCAATCAGTACAATGGTAAGTTCGCTGTTTGTCGACCCGAACCATACGGAAAATCCGCAGCAGGTGGCGGCGGATTTGGCACCGATTATCGGAATGAGCAAAGAGGAGATATTGGAGCGTATCAGCAGAGGCGGCGGTTTTGTCTGGCTGAAAAGACAGATGGAGCCGGAGATGACAAAGGCTGTAAAGAACTTGATGAAGCAGAAGCCGGAATATGTGGCATGCCTTGGTTTTCGCCAGGAAAGCAAGCGGTATTATCCGAATGATATGCTGGCGGCAAATGTACTCGGCTTTGTCGGCACGGATGATAAAGGGCTTGACGGAATTGAACAGCAGTTTGACAGTATGATAAAAGGCGAGGACCAGGAAGCCTCCATTTTTACGGATGCGCTGGCACGGCCGATTTTGGACTCCGTATTCATGATAAATTCACCTGTTGATGCCAACTGTAAAAATATTCAGTTGACGATTAATGCACAGTATCAGTTTATCGTGGAAAAGGCACTCGATAAGGCTTTGATAGAACACGGTGCGGAATCGGTTACGGCTGTAGTGATGAACCCGCAGAACGGTGATATTCTGGCTATGGCGATGCGCCCGTCGTATGACCCGAACTATTTTTACAAATACGACCCGATGGTCTGGAAAAATAAAGCGGTATCTGACATTTACGAGCCGGGTTCTACATTTAAATCCATTGTAGCGGCGGCAGGTTTTCAGGAGAAAATCGTTTCGCCGAATGATATATTCGTTGACCCAGGACAAATTGAGGTTTCAGGCAGAGTCATTCAGAACTGGAGCGATGACAGCTTTGGTACGATTACTTTTTTGGATGTAGTCAAAAATTCCGTTAATACGGGTTTTGCGCAGTTGGGGCTGAATTTGGGCGGAGAACGTCTGATGAGTTATGCGCGCAAATTCGGTTTCGGTGAAAGAACGGGCATTGAGCTTCCGGGAGAGGAACCGGGTATTTTATTCGACCCGAAGGATATGGTGGCTTCCGACGTAGCGACTTCTGCAATCGGGCAGAGTATTGCTGTTACGCCGCTGCAGATGGTTACGGCCATGTCGGCGATAGCAAATGACGGTGTTCTTTTAAAACCGCATATTGTAAAAGCTATTTACAATGCGGACGGCAGTGTCTATCAGCAGATGGAAAAAGAAGAAGTGCGTCGCTGTATTGATTCTGATGTGGATAAGACGCTTAAATCGGTACTTGAGCAGGTAGTATCGACCGGCGGCGGTTCAAAAGCGTCGATTGAAGGTTATAATATTGCCGGTAAAACGGGTACGGCGCAAAAAATCGATATGGTGCACGGCGGTTATCTGGAAGGTCATTATATTGCTTCCTTCTGCGGTTTCGGTCCGGTGGAAAATCCGCAGTTCACTGTCTTGGTTGTCATTAATGACCCTAGCGGCGGAAATTATTATGGCGGGCAGATTGCCGCACCGATTGCGCATGATATTTTCGTACAGCTGTTTCGATATGCCAATGTAAAGCCGATAAACGGCAACCAGAATTTACTCGATGAACTCAATAAAAATAATACGCAGTAAGATAAACTTTTATTTTTGTCTATTATGTTGTAAAATTAAAAATGCTACATATAATAGCATTCGTTATAAATTTTTTAAAGGCAGGTAAAAATAATGCTAGATATAAAATTTGTCAGAGATAATCCAGAACTTGTACTGGAAAACTTGAAAAAACGTAATAATCCTATGAACCTTGACCGTTTTATGGAACTGGAAAAGCAGCGCCGTGAAATAATTGCGGAAACAGAAAGCATGAAAAGCCAGAAAAATACTGTTTCCAAGAAAATCAGCGAAATGAAAAAAAATAAGGAAAATGCCGACAGCGTGATTGCTGAAATGCGTCAGGTTGGCGAAAAAATCAGTCAGCTCGATGCTAAACTGCGTCAGGTGCAGGAAGAGCTGCATGATATTCTGCTGCGCATTCCGAATATGTGCCACGAATCCGTACCGGTCGGTAAGGACGATAGCGATAATCCGGAAGTACGTCGCTGGGGCGAGCCGCGTAAATTTGATTTTGAACCGAAGGCTCATTGGGATATCGGGGCTGACCTTGATATTTTAGACCCAGAAAGAGCTGCAAAAGTTACGGGCGCACGCTTTACTTTTTATAAAGGTTTAGGTGCCCGCCTGGAACGTGCGTTAATCAATTTTATGATGGATTTACATGTGGATAAGCAGGGATATACGGAAATGCTTGCTCCGTTTATCGCCAACAAAGACAGCATGACGGGAACAGGTCAGCTGCCGAAATTTGCCGAAGATATGTTCAAACTGGAAGGTATGGATTATTATTTAGTACCGACAGGTGAAGTTCCAGCAACAAATTTCCACCGCGATGAAATTTTGGACGGTGATAAACTGCCGGAATACTACAGCGTATATACGGCTTGCTTCAGAGCGGAAGCAGGAAGTGCCGGCCGCGATACAAGAGGTTTAATCCGTCAGCATCAGTTTAATAAAGTGGAAATGATTAAATTCGTTAAACCGGAAACTTCGTTTGATGAATTGGAAAAAATGACGCATGATGCAGAGGAAGTTTTGCAGCTTCTGGAAATTCCGTACCATGTTGTAAAACTCTGTACAGGTGATATCGGTTTTACAGCGGCTATGACGTATGATATTGAAGTATGGCTTCCTAGCCAGAACATGTATCGTGAAATTTCCTCCTGTTCCAATGTATGCGACTATCAGGCACGTCGTGCCAATATTAAATTCCGTCGCAGCCCGGGTGCTAAACCGGAATTCGTGCACACCTTAAACGGTTCCGGTCTTGCCGTAGGACGTACAGTAGCGGCAGTTCTGGAAAATTATCAGCAGGCAGACGGCTCTGTCGTAATTCCGAAAGTTCTGCGTCCATATATGGGCGGTGTTGAAGTAATCAAAAAACCGGAATAAATTTCTATTTATCGGGCTGTTCATTTTTCTTTGACACAAAGAAAAGCGAACCAAAAATCGCCAAAGGCATAAGATATCTCTAAGCGATAAATCGCAAAGAGCTATCTTAAAACATTTTACGTTTTGCTATCGCTGCACTGGGCGAGCCTTCGCAGCTCTTTTATAAATCTAGTCGGCAAGACGGCTCGAAATGTTTGGAATTTGGCTCGTGCCTTCCGGTATCTAGCACGAACAAAATTTTGAGCTGTTGGTACTGCAGTTTGCAAGTTGTCTCAAAACTTTGTTCCACATTTAGAGTATTTTTACGGTAGCTTTAGCTATTAAAAAGAAAAATTTTTAGCTGTGATTTTAGTTTAAACTGTTTGAGCATAAGCGAGTTTTTAAACGTTACAGATAAAAATTTTTCTTTTTAAAGTGAAAATCTCTAGTGGACTACGAACTTAAAAGTTTCTTTTTCGGCAACTTTTCTTTGCGTTCAAAGAAAAATTGCCTGGCATAATATAGAAATAAATTAACAAATAACTTCTTTTTTATTATATTATGCCAAACAGGCATTTTCTTTAAACCGATTTCTTTGTTTTTAAAGAAATCGGTTTAAAGAAATTTAGAAAGTAAAAATAGCTCATCAAGATTTAAGGTTGATGAGCTATTTTTGTAAGAAGAAATTTGTAAGAAGGTGATTTTATGAAGATTTTAAAATTGATTATGTGTTTTTGTATCAGTGTATGTGTAGTTTCTTCCGTAGTACAGGCTAAAACTGTTACGCTGGATAAGACGAAAGTTCTCGTGCCTCAGGGCTGGAGTACTATTAATGATGATTTGAAATTCAAAAAGGGAACAACGGTGGAATTAAACAGCTACGGCGAAGTTGTAAGCGGCACATTGAACCGCGATATTGCTCTGCGTCCGACCGGCTGGCGCAATATGGTCAACGATTATTATGAAGAGAGCAATAACAGTATTTTTTATCCGCGCATTTTTCATCCGTTTACAAGCGTATCAATTCCGACACCGACCTACGGACATATTCGATATAAAGGCAATAGACCGATTACTTTCGCACCGGACGGCACCGTATTGTCCGGCACGATTGATGAAGAGGTAACGGTAAGCGTGCAGAAGGATAGATACGGTCTTGTTACGTTTAATGACCAGTATGAACTGGCTTTTTATCCGGACGGGTCTGTCAGAAAAGGCAGACTGAATGATGATACGAAACTGCGTCCGTACGGCTGGCAGAGAGGGCTTATCGGTGATGAATTGGCAGGATTTGTTGAATTTAAAAGCGGTAATGATGTAACATTTTCTCAGGACGGTTATGTAACCTCCGGTGTATTGAAAAAAGATGTCAGCTGGCAGCTTTCAAACGGACAGATTATCATGCTTAAAGCAGGCGAAAAAATAAATTTTACCGATATCGGACCGTCTATAAAATAAAAAAAGGAGAGATAATCTCTCCTTTTTTATTTTTAATTATTTTTTATAGAAATCAGGCATTTCGTCGTATTTGATTTCAACTTTTGTCTGTGTGTCGCGGGCTTTGGAAGCGGCTTTTGCCGTAACCTGGCCTACATATCCGTCCCAGGTGCTCGGACCGTCTACGCGGCCGGCTTTGCAGGCATTAATCCATTCTTGGAATTCAATATTGTAAGCATCAACGAAACGTTCCGACCAGTCGTTGCAGATTGGTGTTACGCGTGCGGCATTCGTTCTGACCATAGCGTTTGCTGGTTCCGGCAGATTAAGTACGCCTTCTTCGCAGACAACTTCGCATTTGATATCGTAGCCGTAATGGCAGTTTACGAAAGATTCGACATCGATGCGTACGCCGGATTTCGTCGTCAGATACATGATTTGCGGGTCGCGCAGTCCTTCTTCGGCGTTGCGGGTGGATTTCGGAAATACTACTTCAGCTGTTGCATAATCTTCGCCGATTAACCAGCGCAGTACGTCGATTTCATGAATTAAGGAATTTTCTACGGACATATCCGTTGTGAAATTATGAATTTCCTTATTGCGGTGAGCGCAGTGAAGCATAAGCGGCAGACCGTATTGACCGGAGGTAATCAGTTCTTTCAACTGACGATAGCCCGGGTCATAGCGGCGCATGAAGCCAACCTGAACAAGCTGTTTGCCGCCGGCGATTTCGGCGTCAACAATGCGTTTGCAGGCATCGGCTTCCGGTGCGAGCGGTTTTTCACAGAAAACGTATTTACCGGCTTTGATGGCAGCCATTACATATTGTTCATGAAACGGGTCGAGCGTCGTTACGATGACAGCGTTGATGTCATCGCTGGCAATCATGTCTTCGCCTTTATCGTATGCTTTAATACCATATTTTTCCGCAACGGATTTACAGAAATCAATATTTGCGTCAGCGCAGGCAACGACTTTTGCGCCCTGTAATTTGTAATTAATACGTTCAATATGAGTACGGCCAATCATGCCGGTGCCGACTAAACCAATTCTTAATTCTTCCATTGTTATTATCTCCTTTATATTTTAGAAATTTATTTTATTTACCGAGTAATTCACGTTTAATGCGTTCCAGTGCCTGTGGAGCCTGCTCATCCATTTTTTCCGGGAAGCCGAAGTACGATACGCAGGCGATGTTGT
>USIX01000028.1 GCA_900554895.1 uncultured Megamonas sp.
GTATTGTCGGCGGCGTTTCACCCGGTTGATTTTTGCCGTTTACATAAACATTCTGCGCATTTAGAATAATATCTTTTACAGTCTGTCCCGGAAGATTTGTAGGCAGATTATTAGGTACTGAACCCGGCAAATCTTTAGGAATACCTTTAGCAATATCAATCAGATTTTTAACGCTTTGTACGGATTTGGCAATGATATTATAAAATTTCTTTGCTCCGGCAATAAGTCCGATAAATAAACCTGCACCGGCGGCAACCGAACTCATACCGTCGAGTTCTATCATTTTAGAATACGCATCTCTAAAAGGTTTCGTTACAAGGTCGAATGTTCCCCAAAATGTAAAACCGTTTTCAAATAACTTATTGGCATCTAAAACAAGTTCGGTAATTTCTTTTACGAGACTTCTAAGCCCGCCAGTTGCCGAGCCTTCCATAAGCGTATCTTGAAAATTTTCCCACGCGCCGCCGAGCTGTTCAATATCGCCTTTTAAGTTATCCAGCATAGTTTCAGCTTGCTCTTTGACTGTAACTTTCGTCATTTCATCATACATATCTTTAACGGACTTACTTGTAAATTCACCGAGAACCTGCGCTGCACGAATACCATCAGAACCGAAAGCATCTTTATAAAGTGAATTTAATTCCTGCTCTGTAAGCCCCTGTGTACTTTCGTGCAGAATATCTGCTATTTCACCTAAAGAACGAAGCTGACCTTTTTCATTATAAAATTGATTTTTGCCGTCTTTTAATAAGCCCAGCTTTTCAAATGCTGCTACTGCCGGTTTTGTTGCAGGTTCAATCTGCTGTAACATGGATTTTAAACTTGTACCGGCATCCGAGCCTTTAAGCCCGCGGGAAGCCATAAGAGCAAGAGCTGTATTTACTTCATCAAAATCCATTCCGGCTTTTTTTGCTACGATACCGACTGCAGAAAGTGAATATTTCATTTCATGCACACTGGTTGCGGAAGCATTCGCCGCACCGGCTAAAATATTTGCAGCGTGAGTTGCGTCTTTAACGCCGAATGTATTCATTGCCGTACTCATGATTTCCGCTGCTTCTGGTAATGCTAAGTCGCCAGCCGTTGCTAAATTCAATGCAGCTTCACTGGCATCTCCCAGCACATCTTTTAAAGAAATGCCGGCTTTTATAAGTTCAGTCATGCCTTGTGCTACTTCTTTATTGCCAAAAGCTGTAGACTGACCTAGTTCTTTGGCGTGTTCTCTAATTTGTGCCATCACTTCATCACGAGACATGCCGTTTATGCCTTCTTTCGGCGTAAGCGATTTAATTGCGGATAGTTGAGCGTCAAAATCCATGCTTGTTTTGATTGTATCGTATACACCGTAGCCGATACCGGCAGCACCTGCCATTTGCATACTTGTCGGCATAAGCATTCCGTTTGTGAACTCATTTAAAGTATTACCTATAGAATTCATCGGGTTGGTATTAGTTTTTACATTCAGTATAGCCGTATATGTTTTGCCCATAATACCAGATAATTCCGATTTAACCTTTAAAATGGTATCAGTAGCACTGTCTTTAGCGTGAATGCCTACAGAATAAGACTTGCCTGCGATACTGCCAAGTCCTGATTTTATGGAACTTAAAGGTGATGTTACCATATCCCGGACAGATACGGATACAGAGCTATTTTTTATTCCTCCAAGTGCCGTTTTAGCTTTGTCGGCGTTTTGTGCTAATTCTTTTAAACCTTCACCGGCTCTTGCCGAAGATTTAACAATACCATCCGTAGTTTTAGAGGTAGCCTGCGCCTGACCTTGTAAATCTTTTAGTGCTTTTTTCGACCTAACTATAGTCGCTGTCATGTTGTCTTTTGCTTCCAGCCGTGCTGTAAGTCTTGCATCATCAGCCATTTAACTACCTCCTAACTAGTTTGAAACCGGCAAGCTGTGCTTCAAATTCCATTTTGCGGACTTCAATTTCCTGCTGTTTGCGCATTGCCGTATAAGCAAAAAGTTTATCCAAATAACTCATGTTAAAAAAATATTCCAGTGTATGACCTTTGAGAAGCAAAAAAGCGGCTGTTGCCGCTTCCCAGTTCTCATCTATCAGTTTTTTATTTCTTCATGCACCTTGGCTTCAAGACTCTCATATCCAGCACATTTCATAATAGCTGTTGCAATATTACCTATTTCACCGGGTTTAAACAACTTACCGACAATATCCGTCGGCTCTATGCAGTTATACGCTTTCTGTAAATCCTTATCTTTTAAATTAGGCTCAACAACATTATCTAAAATCATAAGTTCATTTACGTTATCTAATTTTAAAATATCGGCGACGAAACTTGCTTCCGGCTGTTTTACGGTAATTGTGCCTATAGACGTTTCAATATCATACAAAATTTTTTTATTGCCTTCAATTTTTTCTTTCTGTTCAATAAGTTCTTTTACACTAATAGCCATTTATTAATCTCCTTAATCTAAAATAATTACGCACCGATAGTTTCGATGAAAGAAGCGTCTTCCGGCGTAAATCCTGCCGTAAATTCTTTTTCCACGACTTTGCCTTTTTCAAAACTCATCAAAAGCAGGTCATTGAACCATACATTATCAATAGAACAGCGTTCTTTCTGTCCGTCCACGGCATCCGGGTCATCAATAAGCCCTACAAAATTAGCACGCGGGTCAAGTCCCTGTTTCCATGCTTCTAGGTATTTATTAATATTTCTGTTAATAACAGATTTAATCGTAAAGGAAAGTTCTCCGGTTAAAGATACGATTTTACTATCTTTACTGATGGAAATATATACATCTTCACGGTCGGCAGTTACCTTTGCTTCAAACTTCTGAATTTCAAATAAAAGTTCATTATCCCACCAGACTTTTCCCCAGCTACCGTTCCAGCGGCGGCGTCCTCTGTATTTTACAGCTTCTGCTTCTCTTCCCATTTATAACACTCCTTTACATAGTGAAATCAATCGTCAAATCTTCCATAGCGTTAACCGGCGTAATACGGCCTGTTAAATAAACATTAGTTCCCGTATTATATTCGCGGATTTGCTGTACTGTCATTTCAGCGACATCTTCATCTTTCAATATTGCATAATTTTTCTGCTGTTCCTCATCTATATCAACAGTATTTTGCGCCGTAGGACTATTATCCAGTACATTTCCTTTTAAGCCGCTAAAATAAACCATTATAGCCGAAATAAACAGCATTTTATGATTATAATCATTTATCACTTTGCCGACATAATCTGATTTAAATGTATCGCGAATATCGTCTGTTATCATATCTATAGCTTCTACTATTTTGATGAAACGGAAATCTTGACCTACATCAGTTGTAAATGTCGTGAGGCTGTTGCAAGCACGGGCAATTTTAACGCCGTCACCTTCGCCTTCATCAACAAGAAGAAGCTGACCTTTATCAATTAGACTGTCGATATCCTCATACGTTTCTACGCTCTCAACTTCCGTAAGCTGATAATACGTTGCACTTCTGTCAAGCGATAATCCTGCTAAAATACCGGCAATGCGTGCCGTGTATTCCGCCGCCGTGTAAATGGTATACGGCTGAACCGTATCATCACTAGCAATGGTGCTGTTTCCGATTAATGCCTCGCCAATAACTGCCGCAGGCGTTTCAATGGCATCTTCCACGTAATCGGGATTAGGTACCTTGATATTTCCTGTACAAAAATTAATAACGCCCTTGTCATCAGCTTCCGTGTTGGCAACTACAGCTTTGAAAGTTTTATATTTATTATTGCGCTGTGTTTTAATCCAGCTTGCTAAATCCTCATGTTCACTTCCCGAAGCCGTCGGTGCACAAATATAATTCCATTTAATATTGCTAATCTGCTTAAGTACATAAGATTGATTTATAGTCGCTTCTTCTACGCTGTCGTCAGGAATTGTATATACTAAAATGCGCAACGGCGTACCGAGCAAGCATTTTTTAATTAAATCGACATTTTTATCTGTAAGTCCTTTATCCGGAATATCTGTGATATCGGAAATTTTATAGGACTTCATAATATCCGTTGTTTCATTTTTCAAAATCATGGCCACAATACCGCGGGCGGAACGGGCGATTGCCGTTGTGGATTTTGTTTTAAAAGTTATAAGCACTTTCGGCATACCAAATACTTCTTTTTCATTAGCCATTAAATATCATCTCCTATTTTAAATTGAGTTCCAATGTTTGCATTAAATCATACATAATAGCAGAACTTTCTTTATCAGTTAAACAGTCCGTAAAATCAAGATTAAAAACATAATGCAGTATCTCATCAACGAACCGCGTATGACTTTCAAGAACGGTAATATATCTGTCTTTAATCTGAAAAACAGGTCTTATCAAGCTGTCAAGCGTATCGGATGCGTCATACAAGACGGAACGTTTTATCTGGCCGTGTTCATCCGGAATTAAAACAAGCATTATATCAATCTGTATGGATTTATCCGTTAAGATTTCATCAACTGTTTTATGCCGCGGCATCATTTCCACATAAAAATAAGGCTCACTCGATTTTTCCACGTTATCGAAATGAACCTTATAATCAAATTTAGATTTTAAAAGTGCCGCCAATGATTTTTTTATATCAAGCAGTCTAATCATTTAAATATATCATCCATAATAAGTTTGGCGTCCTCCTCGAAATTATCCCGCAGTTCCTCAACGCCCTGATGAAGCATGTAAGCACCTTTAACGAATTTTATTTTGCCGTTTTCGTCTTTTACCCATTCACCCTGACGGTCTTTTACACGGTGTCCATATTCCATATGTGCGGCATATTCCGTGTTATTATAGACTTTTATACTGCCCATATACGGGCGCGTACGTTGCCAATTATTTTTCAAATTACCGGTATCAACAGGAGTTAAATCTTTTGTATATTTAATAAGGTTTTCAGCAGATTTTTTTACAAATTCATTGCGTTTTTTCGGTATCTTTTTTACAGCATTATCAAGTTTAGCGATAAAATCGTCAATACCCTCAATTTCAACACTCATCTTGCTTCATCCTTTCGCTTTACCGTTACTTCCTGATGTGATTTGTACTTAAACGATTTTACAACGTTCAATAAAAATTCCTGCCCATTGCGGGATATTTTCAAAATATCGTTAGGCAGAACATCATATTGCGGCGGCAGAAATAATTTTAAATCCGTGATAATATCCACCTGTCTGTCCGTATTCTGCACGGTAAAAGGTTTACCGCTCTGATACAATTTGCAGGGAATATCGCTGTAAATTTCCTGCACCGCATAATCATCTGCGCCTTCATCATCAATAGTATTAGTTTGACGGCAGACGGTAACATTGTCATGATACATATATTTACTAAGCAGATTGTTTAATTGTGATGGTGTCGGCATGAGCAAAACCCCGCAATCTTTCGATATAAATTCAATTTTGGCTTGATACTGTCAAAATCCAAGTCATTTAAAACACCGGAAGAAATCGCCGCCGCCACATTAAATTCAAACTTAGTATCACCGGCTTCAATACTTTTAAGCTGTGCCGCTCCTTCCGCCGCCGTCTGTTCGTCGCTAATACGTTTATTTATTAAATCCACGCAGGTGAACGTTAAAGCGCGCGGAAAATCGTCCCTGTGGCAGTAATCAAGTATGTCGCTGACAAGTTTTTCAACATAAATACTAAGTACAGCTTCGTCGATTTTAGTATCGCCGCGGATTGTTTTTATTTTGGCAGTAATATCCGCTACTGCTTCGGCAGGTGTCATATTATCCCTTCTTTCTAAATTTAAGCATAAGAAAAGCACTCACATTTCTGCAAGTGCTTTATTTTTGTATAATATGCCATTCACCATCAATCTCTACCGGTTCATCATCATAAAATTCTTTGTAACTCTCAATAGCTTTTTGTGGTGCTTTATCTGTTAATTTATAGCAAAAGTTTTCTTCATCAAAATAATACCACTCTTTATTTTCCATAAAATATGGTTTTAACATATCATTTGTTGTCATTTTATCATCAATCATCTATATCATACCCTTTCGTCTTTAACCATTCGAGCATGGCTTTTCCTAATTCGTTCGGTTTACCCAGCTGAGAATTAGAAAACACCTCTGCAAAAAATTCAGCAAAATTACTATTACCATATTCAGAAATATTATCCTTCAATATGAAATTCTTATTGTTTTTGGTAGCAATATTTACAATCTCTCTAAAACACTTCATTTGAACATTGTTTATAATTTTATAAAAACGGCTAAATTTTCCTTTGGCAGTTTTTTTATTATAGTCTATTGTTGCTTGTAACTTTTCTAAACCGTAAGAAATCATTGCATCATAAACTAATTTATTCTGTAACATATGCCCATACTCGTGAGTTACTGTATAAATTGATAAGTTTTCTTCTGCTACTGGCATTTTAAAACCATTTTTAATCATTTCTTTTTGATTTTCTATATATTGTGTCCTATTTGCAAATCCTAACGGACATAAAGAAAGATTTTGGTCAATAGGATTAGTTGTTCTGAAAGAAGTATATGCTAGAGCCTGTCCATTAGGTATCGAGGATATTGTAGGATTTTTAGATAAATGAACAACTCCGAATTTATTTTCAAGATTTATTAATTGATTAGTAACTTCAATAGCTAATGTTTTATCTACTTTACTGAAAGAGCTTTCAACCTTAACAAAACCCACTTTATTTATCAAAGCCGGTTCTACATCTTCGTATTTTGTTATCTTTATTATATCATTTTTCCTTGCTTTTGGCTTCTTGTTTGCTTTTTCCCATTGGCTAAACGACATACTTTCTTCGATATAGACTTTATAATAATCGTCATAATTCATAGCGGCAGGAATAATAATTCGCTTGCCGTTCTTATCTTTAGCCGTACGCTTGCCGCGTCCTGTATCATAATCGGTTAGATTGCCCGCAATCGTTGAACGGCAGTGCGGATGTAGCGGCGGCATATTTGTTCCGGGTGTTGCACTGTCCACCGGATAAACTTTGCGGTCATGCGCCCGGCATACGGTAGATGTTTTTTTGTCCAAAGTAGCCAGAAATATATAGTATTTCATGTCGCTGTCTTTTATACTGTCCAGTGCCGCCCGATTTTGCACATAATTCATTTCAGTTCGGACAAGGCGCGTTGCCTCATACTTGCCAACATTCATGCGTTGCTGAACGAGTTTTGCCATTTTATTAATAGATACGCCGCGATGAAAGCCGTTTGTAATTTCATTTTTGATAAGTTTGGCCAGTTTGTCCGTATTTTTCCAGATACGCTGGCTATAGTTTTTACCACTCCACGAAGCATTTAAAACTTTGCGTATTTTTTTATCATCAACTTCACAGACAGACGACTTGATACCGATTGTCTTACCGATATCGAACAGATTTTTATAATAATTGTCTTTGTATACCCCACCCAGAAACTCTGTCATGCCTTTTTCGCTGTCCACGCCTAATTTGTAGAGATTTTTTAAAGTATCGCTATATAGTTTATCAAGACGTGAAATTCGTTTGCGCATGGCAAGGGTATTAAGTTCCAGCAATAGTTTATTGTCAGCGGTTGTATCTATGACATCCAGATATTCTTCCAGAGACATTCGCCACTGTTTAAACTCTTTGCCCATTAAAAGTTTATTGGCTTCCGCATAAGTCAGATTATTATCTTTAGCATATCTGCCGTATAAAACGGCGATATCATCATTAATACGGGAAAGAGCCTGCCCGTAATATTCGGCAAGCTCCTTTTCAATCGTATCTTTGGATTTTTTAGTCCATTCAGCTTCTCGTTTTTCCGCACGCTTTTTCCAGTAATCTTCATTATTCATAAATTACCTTAGGCTGCTACAACTTTATGTTTAAAGGCTACCATGCGGATTTGTTTCGGTTCGTAAACGCGTTTCCAGTTCTGCGGGTTAGCAAGTTCTTCGCGGCTAGGGCTTTCCACATGTTCACGCACTGCATTCTGCCATGCTACGCCTCTCGGGTGCATAATGAAGCAACGGCGGTTGTAAAGCATATTGACGCCCGCGCCGAGATTAGGGTCGCGGTCCGTTTCCGTCTGCACAAATCCTACTGGAGAACCTTCACCATAGGCAATGGCACCGCGTCCGAATAAGTACGTCGTATAAATATCACCTTTAAATGGGCAACCGTCATCTACGATAACTCTGCGGTCCTGATACGTTTCAAATTCAACAGAATTACTGTCGCGTTCCGTAGAAATTAAGTTCTGCTGTTTAAGATAGGATTTTGTCTTAGAATGCATAACAACGCCCGTAAGCTGGTCCTGCGCATCGCCCAGAAGCTGAAGCGCGTCAATAAATGTGCTTGCAGAAATATTTGCATTTTTACCGGCTTTTCCGGAAATATCAAGCACGTGGTCCTTCATAGTATTTGCACTAAATACGCCTTTTAACAGATTAATAAGTTCTTTCTGATATTCTCTAGCCCAATAAGAGGAAACAAGTTCTGCAATAGCTTTCATCGGGTCGCTTCCAGCAAGTGCCGCTGCTAAATTTGTTGCAGACCATTTCTGCTGGCGCATAATTGTCGTGGATACATCTTTGCTGGATGTGATTTTCTGAAACTCAATCGTTTCTCCCTCGATAATATTCTGCGCGTCGCCCGTTAAATCTTCAAAAAACGGCATATTGTGAGTGCGTGCCGCTTCGCTTGCAAGTCTGGAAAATTCCGGACTTGTCGTGATTATTCCGCTCTGAAATAAAGCGGATTTTTCCATTGTACGATTAATTACGTACGGATTAAAAAGCTCCGGTACAATGATATCCGCAAGTGTTGTTCCTGCCATTAATTAAAACCTCCAATGCTAACGCCTGCTTCCTGTGCCAAAGATTTAGCCAGTGCAGGGTTTTCCTTAAATAATTTTCCCTGTTCCGTCATGTTGAATGTTTCTTTTTTAAACGGATTTACTTTATTTTCGCCGTTTCCGCCAGCAGGCTCGTATCCGGTGCCGCCTTTTGGCTTTCCGTCTTTAAATAAGAAAGGCTTAGACTGTTTCAGAGGTGTAATCTGTTCATCTAAGCCTGCAACTGTGCCGTCATCAGACACAATTAATTTAGTTTTGTCAATTAAGCCCGCCACGATATCCACATCTTGCGCTGTGCTACTTAATTTTAGCTTTACCGCGCTGTCAATGCGGAGGTTTTTCAAATCCGTTTCATACTTTGTTTTTGCGGATTTGTTATCTTCCTGTAGCTGCTTAATCGTGGATTCAAGCTTTTCCTTGTCGCCAACCGTCTTTTTCAGCGTTTCGAGTTGTTTATCACGCTCTTTAATCTGTGTTTCAAGATTGGATTTTGCCGCGGCGGCTTCATCAAATTTTGTTTTTTCTACGTAATTATCTTTTAAAAAGTTCTTTAAACCTTCAGTAGCCTTTTTCTTAGCTTCACCGTCAAGATTTAACGAAGCAATATATTCTTCAATATTCATGTTTTATCTCCTTATCCGGCAGTATATGTGCCTGTAATATTTGCGGTACTTTCATCATCCAAATGAGCTGTACCGGAAATAGAACTTCCTGTGATTGTGAGCTCAATAGATGTGATTTTTGCACCCGTATCACCTTTAGCACCTGCCGCGCCATCTTTACCGGCAGGTCCCTGCTCTCCTGTATCGCCTTTCGGTCCTTGCTCGCCAGTATCGCCCTTGTCTCCTTTTTCGCCTTTGAGCGAATCAAGAAATTCAGTTTCCGTTTTATCGGTATTGCCTTCCTGCTCTTTCCAGATTTCAAAAGCAGATTTACCGTCTGCACCGTTTTTACCGTTGGTACCGTCAGTTCCCGCCGGTCCCGGTGTCATAGCGCGATTATTGGCATCTTCTATGCCCTGTTCCATATTATTCATCAAAGTTTTTGTAATAAGTTCTCCGTCCTGCCAATCATGTTTTGTATACATAGTTTTATTCTTCCTTTCTTATTTTCTTATTTTGGATTGATTAATTTTTGCTTTGCCGATTACAGCTTCAGTAATATCTTCCTCTGTATCGCCGTTGTATTCCGTATTGGTTTTAATACAATACTGGATAATGCGGATTATTTCATATTCATTTAAATCCGCCACTTTTGAAAAAGGAAAATCTTTACCAAATGCCGTGTAATACTCTTTCATCCATTTGTACATTATTCATCACCACCTTTGCCATTATCACCTTCGTCGTTATAAATATCCTGCTGTTCCTTCTGCTCTTTGGCAATCTGCTTTTCTTCCTGTTCCGGGTCATCAACAAGAGGGTGATTTTTTATGATAGTTTTATCAGAAATAATACCTTTAGATTTACTGCAAATATCTACAAGCTCGCTCTCGCTTCGGATAGCGTTTCTTGTCCATGTCTGGATAATATTTTTGACATCCTTGTTGTGATAGCGACAAATAGCTCGAATCAGTTCACCGAAACCAAGACGAAATTCAGTTTCCATCAACCCCGCTTTAAGTTCTAGGAGTGAGTATAAAAACTTCATAGCCTCACCGCTGGTAGAGTCGAACCCCTGCTGTTGCGGGTCTATGCCTTGTCCCATGGAAAAGATAGCTTTCCGCGTAGTTTCCAAGAGTTCTTTTCTTGCTTCTACCGGTATTTCTATAGTTATTGTAGAAAGTCCGCTTTGGTCGCCTGTACCTGCGCTGTCCAGCGAAATTGTTTTGTATTTTTTTAAGTTACGTAAAAACTCATAAACACCTTTTTCACCGTTTTCCGTAATTCCACCGTAATTGGTAATAACAAAAAGAACTTGCTGTATGTCTTCCAAATCGTTTACAAAACCGGAATAGGTTTTGTCGTAACTATCGATAAGTTTTTTTATATTATCTAAATCGCTTGTTTTAAGATTATTATTAGCAAACGCAATAAACGGAACATCGCCCATATTATGCGTATAAATATTGGAAGAGTTATCTTCGCCTGTTGCTGCGGTATCATAAAAAAACATCGGGTAGTCAGCCAAATCGTTTCTTATAGAATACTCTTTGCCATTGCGGCACCGAAATGCCTGACACTGTGTATCCGTCCAATATTCGTATACCGTCCAACTGATGCCTTCGTCGTCGATATCTGTGTAGTATCTCAAAACTGCCAAAAGTTTTTTATCTAGTTTTTTTGACCATACCGGAATAACTTGCGTTGACGGAACAACAGCATAGCAAAATCCTTTCTCCTCATCATACCAGTAATGAAGCCATGCCATACCACTGTTTGATGCATTAACGCATAAATCTTTACATTTTTTAGCGTAGCTATCGCCCAATGTATCAGTAATCAAAGCATTCAGCTCATTGTTTTTCGTATCGAAAATCGGTGGATACGTAAATAGATAACTTGCTTTTTGATTTACAAGCAGATTGTAAAAACTGAACGGTACACGATTGTCTGCGCTTCTTAGAGGATTTTTTATATCTTCGAAACAATGTTCCTTATCCAGCAGAATATCATTTTCAACTTTGTAATATCGCTCTGACACATCTGATTTCATAATAAAATCGCTGTGCCTTGCTACATATTCGGATATCAGTTTTTTTGCTACTTCTAAATTCAAAATTTCACCTCCTTACCAAAAGCTTTTCTTATTTCTAACCGGCATGTCGTTTATAAAAGCATAGCGGCAGGCGTCGATTGCATGGTTGTTTTTATCCGGATATGCCGATATAAACTCATCATCTTTGTTTCGTTCGTATTCATAGTTTACGAACTCTTTATAAGTGTTCGGACATTTGCGCCGGTCAATATATATATGATTTAAGCTTTGAAGCCATTTCATACCGTAATTTACGCTGTCAGGTCCTTTTTTAGCACCATATACATTGAGCCCTAGATTTCTAAGCTCTACAATACTTTTTGGCTCAGCACTGTCTGCCATAATAACGGAATGTGTATACCGCTTTAGCTTTTGCTTAATCTTTTCGGCTGCCGCTTCATTGGTTAGTTTTATTTGATAAATTTCATCAAACAGATACAGATTATTGTACTTGCTGTCATAAGCACCCTGAATATAAGCAAAGGCATCCACGGCAAAACCAAAGTCGATACCGTGGCGTACCGTTTTAAAACCGTTTATCATTGCATCGGTGATTGTCAGCTCTTCCACGTTTTCAAATACGTTGCCGCCGGTGCCGATTGCCTTTCCGATAAACTGGTGCAGATATTTTTTGTAATTCTGCTCGCGGCACGTTCCCGCTTCAATCAAAAACTGCTCGCCGAGCCACGCTTTCGGTACATCGAGATAGCAGGAAGTATGAACGATTTTATCAGAGCGCGGATTGGTCGCCTCGTAATTAACCCATGCGTTTTTACTCTTCGGTGGATTATACGAGTAAAACACCCAGAATTTATCGCCGCCACGCAATACGGACTGATTGAGCGTGTCAATTTCATTCATGCCCGTGAACTCATCCAGTTCCTCATACCAGCAATAGGCAAAATAACCTTTTCTAAGTTTCACCGATTTCGTCTTTTTCGGGTCGTCGCATCCGCGAAAGATAATGCGTTGCCCGGTCGGCTTGTACGTAATTCCCAGCGGAGAAAGATTTATCCGCCAAAAATCCGCCACGTTTAACTTGTCTATCGCCCAGTTGAGCTGTTCAAATACGCTTTCTTTTAAATAGTGGCCAACTTTGCGGAACACAATCGCATTGTAATTGGGATTTTTCATCATGCCTGTGATGATTTCAAGGCTGATAAACGAAGATTTCGTACTGCCGCGTCCGCCGCGTAGCCAGTAATGCGTGTATTCATGATTTTTTATCTGATGATGCAGTCTGTAAAACACCGGTGCAATCAATTCATTCAAACTCGTCCGCACCAGTTTTCACCTCCACATTCGGCACATTGTCCACGATTTCAACTTTTGCTGGATTATCATTTTCACGTGTTTTAGCGATTTCTGCCTTAAGCTTTTCAATACGAAGTTGCTGTTCATCGGTGGCAAGTTGAGAGCGGCAAAGTTCATCGTACTGCTTAATAAGGCTCATAAGTGTACCCATTGCCCGCGACTGCGCAATTAAAAAGGAAGCCTGCTTTTCGTAGGCTTCCGTATATTGAAATGCAATGCTTTCGCCCTCCATCGTTATTCTTTTCGTGTAATCATCCGCATTTTCCACAAACATTATTTTCTGTGAACGGATTATCGCCGCGTATTTTAAACAGATATTTTCCCATAAAATATCCAGCGGCGACATTTTCTCGATACTGCCGACAAGCTCCAGTGTTTCCGCCGGCAAATATTTAGAAAACAAACCATGTTTTATAGCGTTGGCATTTTTAAAAGGCGCTCCTCGTGTTTCGTTACTTTTTTGTTTTGTTTGAACTTTATTTTGCGTATCATTTTTTTGTACCCATTTATCTTTATAAGCCCAGCGTTTAACAGTGCTCACGCTGATTTTATACTGCTTGGAAATTTCTTCAAAATTGGCTCCGTTTTGATACGCTTTTCGTATCATTTTCTTTATCTTTTCATCATAAGCCATTCCTCCTCACCACCTGATTTTCTGTACTAAAAAAGCCGCCATCAAACTGACAGCGACTATATATTATGCTATAATATTTTCGTTGCTCAAACCTCTCAACTCCGGCAACAGAGAGGAGGTGTTCAACGTGGATTTAATCGACTTTATACTGCTCGTCATGGTAAACGTAGTTGCCTACTACGTATGCAAATGGTTGGATAAGCAGTTTTTTGAGTAACCAGCCTGACGCTCCAGCATTAGCGTAATAATGTAAAAAGCCCCAGGAACTAGCACTTCCCGGGGCTTTTGTGTCCAACAATGGATTTAATCGTTTGCCTACCCATAGTATAACACATTCATCCGATTTTGCAATAGAAAAGCCGCAGGTTATTCCTACGGCTTGATTTTTATCTGTGATTATAACTATATCATATTTTAAGTATGAACTTCTATGAATTTTAGTGAACTTTAGTGAAGTAATTTTTTTGCAACTATCGAAAGTCCTTGAGAGTGCAGTGTATGCACCCATCTAAAAGAACAATTTATAGCACATGCAATTTCTTCCCACTTTCGAAGCGACACATATCGCAAAATAAGTACATTTTTTATGTTTTCGTTCATGTCAATTTGATTAAGAAAAGTTTTTACTTCTATACGTTTATTAAGCCATTCCAATTTTAAGCGTTCCAGTTCGTCTTCTTGTTGCTGGAGTTTACATATAAAATCACTTGTATCATGTTTTAAGCTCCCACCGTCTGTATGCTCACCATAGGCCGGAACCAACAAGTTTGATGTACTGCGCAACTCTTCTAAATCAGCGTTGCATCGTAAACATACCTGTTTAGCCTGATAAACCTGATTTAAAAACGCTTTTGCTTCTTCAAATTTTGCCATAATTTAAATTCTCCTTTGTTCGTGATTTTATATAAAACGCCTAAAAGGGCGGTAATTTCCGCCCTTATTTTAAATATGCAAATCGTTACCCAATACTTTTAAAACAGCAATCAGATTGCCGCTATTAATATCATTACGGCCGTTAATGTAATTTCTCAGCACGCTTTTTTCAATATTGGCTTTGTCCGCCAGTTCCGTCAGTAAAATTCCCTGCTCGTCCATCATTGCCTTTATATCTTCTCGCAATTTATTTGTATATTTCGCATTCAGATTTCTGTGGTTTGCCATTTTATCCGCTCCTAACCGATTAAAAGCAGACTTGCCGCTGCAATTATGATTACCATACATACACCGCCGATAATTTCAGCGTCTTTTCTTCTACGTTTTTTGTACTCATTGATTTCGTATTTTGTCGGCATTCGTTTTGTAACTTTTATATTTTTCATTTCAATCCGCCTTTTCATAAATATATTTTATATATCCGCTGTACGGGCTTTTTACCGGCTCTTCATCGTAATAGCCGCGGTCATTATTTTTCTTAAAGCCGCTACTGTATACATCATCTTCCGTCATAGCATAATGACCACCGTGATTTTTAATCGCAATATGGATAAACTGCTGTGCCACCTGCACGAGGTCGAAACTCTTTGACATCAGATGAGCAAAATCCTCGCGGCCCATTATTCTTTTATCAGCTTTTCGACAGCAATCTGCGTAAGCCTCCGCCCATTCCCTAAATTTACTTACTACTTTTGCGTGCTGCTGTTGCAGTGTTGCATTGTCGAACTTCCGGCACGCCGGCAGACGGCGGAATTTAAATCTTTTCCTACTCAATATCTTCACTACTTTCCATATATTTTTTATACATCTTGAAAAAATCTGCGGCAGTCATAATTACAACCCATTCTGATTTATTTTTGCGATGAGCGACAATCGGGATTTCGTTTTTGCCGGCCGCTACGCAATCTCTTTTTGACTGATTCAGCGCATCATACAATCTCAGACTTTCTGTCCGCTTTACCTCGACATGAATACCCGCAAGTCCTTCCACATCTCCCGCCTGCCCCGTTTTGCCGCAATGCTGAGCCGTGCGATGAACAGCAGTATATCCGTATTCATGGCACAGGTGAGCAAATTCAAGCTCACCCGCTACCCCTTTTCTTCGTTGCATTTTGCCCATTATGCCACCCTCTTATATTCCAGCACCATGCGCTTCAAAATGGAGATATAACATTCAATCAGGCGTTTGTCCTCGCCGATAATATCGAGATTATTCACTTTGTCGATGACTTTCTTAGTAGCACCGGCAAGGCGCAGACGTTCTTTTTTATTGTTTACCCGCAGTGTTAAATTACAGTTGAATTTCTGCTCTAATCTGTGATAACTTTCCTGCCATGCCGCGCTGAAACGGTCTGTACTGTCAAGTACCGGAATATATTTTGCTATCTGATTAATAAGCGGTCTTACATGCGTTCGCCAGTTATCGTGGGTTATCGTCGTCCAATCATAAACAAGCTGCACCTTCTTTTCCATATCGCCGATGCGGTCATTTTGTGCAACAGCAACATTTTTAAGAGCCTTTATTTCCCTGCCGTGTTCTGCAAATAATTTAGCAGATTGTAAAAACAGTTCTTCGGCGCTGACCGGCATATTGTTTTTCAATGTCCGTTCCATTTCATCGAAACGAGTTACATATTCAGCGGTGAATAAAATTCCTTTATCGCCTGTCATCTTGTTCGCCACCATGTCGCAGCCTTTTCTTGTGATTAGATAACACGGATACGTTTTTCCTGTACCTGATTTATAAGTTGATTTTATAAAGAAATTATCAGAACTCAATTTTGAGTTTTGACCTATAACACTAATATAGTTATCAATATCTCTCAATAAATTAAAATGTTGCTTACCTATCATTTCAGCTACTTGCCTACTATCTGCATAAAATACACCGCATTTATTTATTAATTGCAATTCATTCATTTTTTATCAATCCTTTTCTTTGCTTCTTTTATTATTCCGCACCACTGTATAAGCAATATTTTTTTTAACATTTTTCGTCTTTTGGGTTTAACCCTGATATACAACTCTATTAACGCTTTACCACCTATAAATGCTTTTTCTTCTTCTGACAACGGTCGTTTCGCCATAGATTTTCTTGTTTTTGTAATTGCCATGATTTCTTCTTCCTAAAACTTCCCAAAGTATCAGCCAAAACATCATTTAAAGTATCTTTTGATGTTTTAGCGATACTTTAAAGATACATTAAAATTCTTCCATACTATTTAAAATAGCCTTTAGTTCCCGCATTTCATCAGCTGTCAACGTTATACCTTTACTTACTTTGGAATAATCCGGAGCATAACTGCGGATGTCGTATTTCGGCATCTGATTTCGCCACGAAACAACGTTCAATTCTTTCCGCCAGCCGTCATCATTTTCCGAAATTACTGCAATCGGTTTTACTATTGTGAGATTATATTTTGAAATTGTTTTCATGATATTGCCTCCCATTTCTTTCTCTGCGCCAATCTGTCCAGATAATCCTGTGCTTCACCTGGCGTTGTTCTCACCTTATTGGAACTGCTTTTATACTTATGATTGCCCAAACTTTTCGAGCCGATTTCCTTTTTGCATACGGCGTATTGGTTATCGCCGAGTAATCCTGATACATAGTAAATATATTTTCCGTCTGTGTAATTCATGTTACATCACCATCTTTTCATATATGCGTATCATTTCGTTTATATCTATAGCACATGGTTTATTCCTCCCAGTAATTTGTTAATACTTTTTTTGATGTATTATTTACAGGTATATACACTATTTTAGGAGCAGTTATCTGTGTTTCAGGCACGTTATAATCTCTTCTTATTTCTTCCCATGCTTTAAGGGCTAATTCTTTCGTTTCGAATAATCCTCTGCATGTTATAGTAATTTCCATAATATGGCTTTGATATACGTATAATAGATACATTTTTATTTCCCCTTTAAAATAAATTTATTTAAAATCATCTATCTCCATAACTTTAATATCGCCGCTATATAAATTCCTTACAATATAGTTCATCATTCTTTCTGCTTCTACGTTTGCTTTTTCCATGTTGTCATCAATATAAGAAATTATGTCTATTTCTACGTCATTGTGAATATCACTAATTGCGAAACAAGCAACAACTCTTATTCCAACCGTAATAAATTTGCCTAATTCTGTTTGTTGAAGAACTTTTCTTTTTGCTATATATGCAATTTTTTCAGCATTTATTAATATGCCATCTTCAGTTTTTATCCACATAGCTTTACTCTCCTTTCAATTCATTTAAACTTAGACCTTTGCGCTTGGATTTCGCATTAAACACAATATAAAAATTAGTCGACTTTAGCCGGTCGATAATCCTGCCGGAATATGTGTCGAAAAGTTCATCTTTCGTCATGTTCGTGGTGATTATCACGGGCTTTTTACGATTGTAGCGTTCCGTTATTATGCTGTTTACCTTCGGTAGCACCCACGGAGCTGATACATCTTCGCCGCCTAAATCATCTATCACGAGCAGTTTCGTTTCCCGCAGCCGCATTTCAAATCTGCCCCATTCTTCAAGGCTTCGTGCTCGCATGGAATAAAGGTTATCCATAATAGAGCACATCGGGATAAACAGCCCGCTGCCGCCCTGCTCGATAAATTTTCTCAGCACGCATACGGCAAGCGTCGTTTTCATCGTGCCGTAACTTCCGGCAAGGATTAGTCCTTTGCCCTCGGCAACGTATTTATCAATATTTTGCGCATAGCGGTATATCATCTCGGCGTTTTCCCGTATATCGCTATCGACTGTTATTGTTTGAAATGATACATTCTTAAATCGTTCAAAGATACCGGCTCGCTCAAGTTCCCTGTCCTTAATCCCAACCACTTGTTTCGTTGGCGAACTTTGCTTCAACATCTTCGATTGTTTCGACCTTACGCGATTTATATAACTTACCACGTCCGGCTGCTTTTCCTTGTCGAACCAATCCTTTTTCTTTTGTGCTTCCGTTTTCATCACCGCCTGTATTTTTCAATATGCCTTCGATATAAGCCAGAGAACGCCTATTGCGCATCACGGCTATCTCGATTGCTTCCATTGTTTTATCTGTTCCGTATACCTCTATGAATTTGGATAACTTATCCGTTTCCAATGGAGAACAGCAGGATTTATTGCTTATCTCCCGCAGATATAATTTGCAGATATCTTCAAGAGAATTTTTCGCCGCTGTAGGTGCTACTATTTCTTTTGTATTTCTATTTGTATTTATATTGTTTTTATTATTATATTTATGTGGAACTGTACTTCCTACCTCCTCGGAACTCTGCTTCCTACCCCTAGGAACTGTACTTCCTACCTCGGCGGAACTCTGCTTCCTACC
>USIX01000029.1 GCA_900554895.1 uncultured Megamonas sp.
GCCCTTTAAGGCGGCGAGAGCGAGCACAATGAATAAGGAGTTTTCTAAGACATAAGCACTTTTGTCTATGTTTTTAGTAGCAGGAATTTTTATGGCTAAGATTTTAGTGATAATGGGCAGTTCGCGTTTATATGGAAACAGCTATATGTTAGCGGAAGCATTTATTAAGGGCGTGCACAGAGCTAATGTACATGATGTGAAGATTTATAATACATTATGGCGCAAAATGCAGAATGAAAATGAAGAAGATAAAGATTTTTCTTCGCTCATAAAATGGGCAGATACACTTGTAATCATAACGCCTCTTCATTGGTTCAGTTTTTCACCGCAGATAAAAATGCTTCTGGATAAAATCTGTACATTAGTAAAGGAAAACAGTCTGTCTAATATTAGGGAGGTTTTTCTAATCGGCTACGGCGATACGAAATATCAGGAAGCGTTCAACGGTCTTATTGAAACATATGAAAATATCGCGAGATATCAAAATTGGAAAAATAAAGGCTGTTTTGTTGTGCCGAATGTTTGGAAAAAAGGTGATGTAAAGAAATATAAGGTATTGGATACAGTGGAAAATATTGGCAAGGAGTTCTAAAAAAAAGCACTTTGGAGATTAGCTCTAAAGTGCTTTTTTTATCAGTGATTTAATTCTATGGTGGTTTTTTCTTTTGGTTTTATGAGTTCTTTGCCGCAGTGCAGGGCGACGGAAACGGCAAGTACCATTAAGGCAATAGCCACGATAAGTTGCAGTCCGTCAACGGTGAAGGTGAACTGACCGGCAGACAGTTTTACCAAAATACCGTATACTGCTTCGATAAGTGCCGTGAGCGTTACGCAGAACATTACAATCATCGGAATGTAGAGCATAAAGCCCTTACGGCCTGTAGTTCTTAAAAATACGGCAAGGGAGATTAGCACGAGTGCCGAGAGCAGCTGATTGGCGGCACCGAACAGCGGCCAGATATTCATATAGCCTCCTAAACAGAGAAGATACCCGAATACGAGTGTTATAATTGTAGAGAAATATTTATTGGTGCATATTTTTTGTAAAGTGTTCATATCCTGTGCGTTGTCAATGGTGAAAAGTTCCTGAAAGGACATGCGTCCGATGCGGGCTACAGCATCAAGCGTAGTGAGAGCAAGAGCCGATACGCACATGGTCATTATGCAGTTGGCAATATCGTGCGGCATGCCGAACATGGAGAAAAAACCGGCAACCGCCGTAGAAAAAATCTGAAATGGTGTGCCTTCCGGCAGATGACCGCCCGTTGCCGCCGAACAGACAATTACAAGTGAAACGACACCGAGTACGGACTCTACAAGCATGGAGCCGTAGCCGACAAATAGAGTGTCTTTTTCATTGGAGAGTGTTTTTGATGATGTACCGGAGGAGACGAGACTGTGGAAGCCGGAAACGGCACCGCAGGCAATGGTGATAAACAAAATCGGAAATAAATCCTTGCCGTTTACGGTAAAACCGACAAACGCAGGCATATTGATAGTGGGATTTGCAACAAAAACGCCGACAACACCGCCCAAAATCATCGCGAGAAGTAAAAACGCGCTTAAATAATCGCGTGGTTGTTTTAAAATCCACATTGGCATTACGGCAGCTATGAAAATATAGAAAAATACGATGTAGAGCCAGCTCATGCGGTCGAGGTAAATCGGAAAGGCGATACCGGCGGCAAGCATGATAAGTAAAAGAATAATACCGATAACGAAACGTGTTTTTTCACTTGGATGAATTTTTTGGGTGAATAAACCGAAAGCTATGGCTGCGAAAATGAACAGCATGGAAATAGAGGCGGCGGCAGCATTCGGAGTAATAGGACTTCCGTCGCTGGTA
Source organism: uncultured Megamonas sp. (assembly GCA_900554895.1). Taxonomy (GTDB): domain Bacteria; phylum Bacillota; class Negativicutes; order Selenomonadales; family Selenomonadaceae; genus Megamonas; species Megamonas gallistercoris. The sequence continues at coordinate 1,847 of USIX01000029.1, forward strand.
AATCCGTTGAAGGTATTGGCAACAATATCACCGAAAGCGGCAATAACGAGCAGGCTGAATAGCCAGCAGAATAATAAAAACAGACGGCGGCCTGTTTTGCCTATGTATTGTTCAATAAGCATACCCATGGATTTTCCTTGATTTTTTACAGAAGCATATAATGCCGTAAAATCCTGCACAGCACCGAAGAAAATTCCGCCGAAGATAATCCATAAAAAAGCCGGCAGCCAGCCGTACATGGCGGCAATTATTGGGCCTGTTACAGGTCCTGCTCCTGTGATTGATGTAAATTGATGAGAAAATACGGTGAATTTGGAAGCTGGCGTGAAATCCTGTCCGTCTTCATATTTGTAGGCAGGTGTTTTTGCGCTCGGGTCGAAGCCCCATGTTCTGAGCAGCCAGCGGCCGTAAAGACGGTAAGCCAAGAAAAAAATTATAATAGCAGAGCCGACGAGCATTATACCGTTCATAAAAAATCTTCCTTTCAAAATTTGTTGTTTCCGCTAAAATATTAGATATATTTGTCCATATGGATAAGATATAAGAAATATACAGCAGTCGTCGAATACATAGTATAGCATTATCATAAATAAGCGTCAATTAAAATATGTAAATATGTAAAGTTTGTATGCAAAATTGACAAAAAATATAACTCATGCTATGATTGAGCTATTCAGTTTTGGAATACAATTAAATTAACGTTTAAGTCCTCCTCTCAAATATCAAATGTGTGGAAGATTTTATTTGTTTTTTAGTTTACTCTCCGCACTGATTTATATTTTATTTTATAAGGAGGCTTCTCAATAATGGGAACAGGTACAGTTAAATGGTTTAATTCTGGTAAAGGATATGGTTTTATTACAAATGATGACGGTTCCGGCGATTTATTCGTTCATTTTTCCGCTATCAATTCCGAAGGCTTTAAAACTTTGGAAGAAGGCCAGAAAGTAACTTTCGATACAGAAGCAGACAGCCGCGATGCAAGCAAAATGCGTGCTGTAAATGTAACAGTTGTAAAATAATTGAAGCAGCAGATAAAAGAGCAATCCATTAGGTTGCTCTTTTTTTGTACATAGACAGAGGAGGTTATTTCATGGAATTCCGTTTGTTAAAGTATTTTCTGATTGTGGCACGTGAAGAAAATATCACACGGGCGGCAAACTGGCTGCATATCACTCAGCCGACACTGTCGCGTCAGCTTATGCAGCTTGAAGATGAGCTGGGAGTAAAATTATTTAAGCGTAGTAAGCACAGAATTATTCTGACGGATGACGGCATGATGCTAAAGCGCAGAGCGCAGGAAATTATGTCTTTGGTAGAGAAAACGAAGCAGGATTTTGTATCGGAAGATGAAGAACTGGCGGGGAAAATATCCATCGGTTGCGGTGAAACAAGAAATATGTCGTTTTTATCAAATCATATAAAAAACTTTCATGAAATTTATCCGCGGGTTAAATATGAAATTTACAGTGCGACAGCTGATGATATTAAGGATGATTTGGAAAAAGGCATTTTGGATATGGGACTTTTAACGGAACCTGTTGATATCGGCAAATATGCTTTTATCCGTATGCCGGAAAAAGAACAGTGGGGCGTTTTGGTACGCAAGGACAGTGAACTGGCACGGAAGGATTTTGTCATGCCGGAGGATTTGGTGAATATACCGCTTATTATCGGCAGAAGAGAAGAAGTGCGCAATGAACTGGCAAACTGGTTCGGCGGATATTATGAACAGGCGGAAATTATTGCTACATACAATCTGATTTTAAATGCAGCCAATATGGTAAAAAATAAAGTAGGTGTTGTCTTAGGATTTAATTTGGGCAATATTTATGAGGATTTATGTCTTATTCCGTTAAAGCCGTCACTTGAAACGGGAGCTGTACTTGTCTGGAAACGAAATAATATGCTGTCCAAAACGACGGAGAAATTTATAAACTTTATTAAAAATACAGATTAAGCATTTTTGGAAATAGAATATAAGTATTAGATATAATAAAATATTTAAACTAAAATAGGTGTTAGAAGATGACACCTATTTTTTTTAGTTCATTTTTATTTGAAGCTCAAAGAAGATAAATTAAAAGAAAGTGCCTGTTCGGCACAATATAATGTAAAGGGAGTTATTTCCTAATTTATTCTTATATTGCGCCGGGCAATTTTTCTTTGAGATACAAAGAAAAGTTGCCGAAAAAGAAATATATGATTTAGTAAACCGCATAGAAATTTTCCTTTAGAGATAAGATATTTTTATCTATAACGTCCAAAAACTCGCTAATGCTCAAACAGTTTGGACTAAAACCATAGCTAAAAATATCTTATCTCCAATAGCCTGACGGCTATCGGAAAATTATCTAAATGCGCAATAGAATTTTGAGATAAATTGCAATTTACAGTGTCCACATCATTTTTTAGTTTCTATTTGACATTTGAAGGCACGAGCTAAATTCCAAATGTTTCGAGCCGTTGTTTCGACTGTATTCATATAAGCACCTCGAAGGCTTGCCCAGTGCAGCGTAAGCGAAACGTTAAAAAAGGTTTTCTTTTTGGTTCGTTTTTCTTTGAGCTTCAAAGAAAAATGAACAATGAATACAAATAATAAATATATCTGAAAGGATTAGTTAATATGCAAAGTCTTACACGAAGAAATTTTTTTAAAATGGCGGGCAGTGTTGCTGTAGGATTGGCGGCTTCGCAGCTGACGCATTTATCACCGGCTCTTGCTCAGGCTCCGGTAGTAGGCAGTCAGGATTTTACGGATTTGAAGAATGTGGAAGGTTCGTATGCTAAAGTTTACTTCACGAAACATATTGATGCGCAGCATTTAATAAAACTGTATAACTTGGTTAATGAAAGTATTTACGGTAAAGTAGCGATAAAGCTGCATACGGGCGAACAGCACGGACCGAATATATTGCCGCGTGATATGGTACAGGCTTTTCAGGCACATATTCCGAACAGTAATATTGTAGAAACGAATACTCTTTATGTAGGGGACAGGGATACGACGGAAAAACACTGCGAAACACTCAGAGTAAACGGATGGACGTTTTGCCCTGTTGACATCATGGATGAAGACGGAACGGTTATGCTTCCAATAAGAAACGGGATACATTTGAAAGAAATTTCCGTGGGCAGTCATATGATAAATTACGATTCCATGGTAGTGCTTACGCATTTTAAAGGTCATCCGAGAGGCGGTTTTGGCGGTTCAATGAAAAATCTGGCTATCGGCTGTGCCGACGGACAAATCGGCAAGCGTATGGTGCACGGTTTGGGCAAGGAATTGCCAAAAACGGCTGAAGGCTGGCCGGGCGAGGAACTGTTTATGGAAAATATGGCGGATTCTGCCAAAGGAACGATAGATTATTTCGGCAAGCATATTGTATATATCAATGTAATGCGCCGCATGTCCGTTGATTGCGACTGTGTGGGGGTCGGCGCGGCGGAACCGACCATTCCGGATATCGGCATACTTGCATCCACCGATTTACTGGCGATTGACCAGGCATCCGTCGATTTAGTATATGCTCAACCGGAAAAATACCGCCATGATTTGGTAGAACGTATTGAGTCACGTAAAGGTCTGCGTCAGCTTTCGGCTATGCGGGAACTTAAAATGGGTAATGACAAATATAAATTAATCAGTATCGACTGAATTTCAATACAGGGGAAGATAATATGGCAGAACATATTATGACAAAGCAGGAAGCAAGTGAGCATTTCAATATACCGATAAGTGTTCTTGATGAATATGAAAGCTGGGGGCTGTGCGGTGCTGTTAAAAAAGTTATGGGTGTTTGGCAGTATGATGACAGTGATTTGGAATATCTCAGCATGATTATGACATTGCATGATATAGGTTTCAATTCAAGTGAAGTGGAAATGTATATGCGGCTTTTGCTCAATGATAAAAGTACAGATAAAAAACAACTGGAAATGCTTAATAAAAAAAGAGATGCTATTTTAGACAGAATACATTTTCGGGAAAAACAGCTGGAGAGATTGGATTATCTTCGTTATGAAATCAATAAAAATATGAAAAACGGCAGGTGATTAATATGAAGAAAATTCAGTTGAACAATGGTTTGGAAATGCCGCTTAGAGGTCTGGGAGTTTTTCAGGTAACCGACAAAAATGTATGCGAACAGACTGTATTGCAGGCATTGAATATTGGATACCGCATGATTGATACGGCAGCGTGCTACGGCAATGAAACAGCTGTCGGCAATGCAATAGAAAAAAGCGGGATTGAACGAAAGGACATATTCATTGTTTCCAAAGTATGGATACAGGATGCCGGTTATGATAAAACGAAGAAGTCTTTTTTCAAGACACTGGAAAATTTAAAAACGGATTATCTCGATTTGTATTTAGTGCATATGCCGTACGGCGATTATCACGGTAGCTGGCGTGCCATGGAGGAACTGTATAAAGAAGGCAGAGTAAAAGCAATAGGTGTTTGCAATTTTCTGGAAGACAGACTTACGGATTTGATTTTAAGTCATGAAATAGTGCCGGCAGTTAATCAGATGGAACTGCACCCTTTCTGTCAACAGAAAAAACTGCGCGAAGTGATGAAGAAATACGATATAAAACCGATGGCTTGGGCGCCTTTTGCCGAAGGCAAGGACGATATTTTTCAGAATGAAACGTTATCGGCTATCGGTAAAAAATACGGAAAGACTCCGGCACAAGTTATTCTGTGCTGGCTAATGCAGAGCGGTATTATAGCAATTCCCAAATCAGTGCATGAAGAAAGGCTTAAAGAAAATTTTTCTACAGGCAATTTTGTTTTAAGTGATGATGATATGAAGCGTATTGAAGCTATGGACAGAAAAGAAAGTCTTATTTTGAATATAACAAGTCTGGATGAAGTGTACCGTCTGCATAATATACGGTTTGAACAGTGAGATATGAGTTGAAACGGAGTGATTGAGATGAAAAAAAGAATTCTGGGTAAAAATGGTCTTGAAGTTTCGGCAATAGGACTGGGCTGCATGGGATTTACGCAGAGTTATCCGCCGTATCTGCCGAAAGATGAAGCAGTAAAAGTAATTCGTCAGGCAGTGGAAGCGGGAGTAACTTTTTTTGATACGGCGGAAGTCTATGGTCCGTATACGAATGAAGAACTCGTCGGTGAAGCGTTGCAGCCATACCGCGATAAAGTCGTTATCGCTACGAAATTCGGCTATGATATTGAAAATAATAAAATGGATGCCGCCGGCAGACCGATTGCACTGTCAAGTAAACCGAGTGTAATCCGAAAAGCGGTGGAAGGTTCGCTCAAAAGACTCAGAACAGACCATATCGACCTGTATTATCAGCACCGTGTCGACCCGGACACACCGATTGAAGAAGTGGCGGAAACGGTAAAGAATTTGATAAAAGAGGGTAAGGTTTTGCATTGGGGTCTTTCGGAGGCGAGTGCACAGACAGTTCGCAGAGCACATGCTGTTTGTCCTTTGACTGCCGTGCAGAGCGAATATTCCATGTGGTACCGCAATGTGGAAAAAGAGCTGCTCCCAGCATTGGAAGAGCTCGGTATAGGTTTTGTACCGTTCAGTCCTCTTGGCAAGGCTGTGCTTACAGGCTGCTTCAATAAGGATACACATTTTGACAAGACGGATTTCCGAAGTCAGATACCGCGTTTTAATCCGGAAAATCTGCAGCACAATATGCAGCTTGTGGAATACGTGGAAGATTTGGCAAAAGAAAAAAATGTAACACCGGCACAGATTGCTCTCGGCTGGCTTTTGACGCAAAAACCGTGGATTGTACCCATTCCGGGCACGAAAAAGATTACGCGCGTGCAGGAAAATATCGGCGGAGCGGATGTCGTATTTACGGATGAAGAACTTGCAAAGATACGTGAAAAGTTAAATTCCATTGAAATAATGGGAGCACGATATCCGAAGGAACAGGAAGAATTGACGGGAAAATAAAATCTTGACTTTAAGCGGACTCAATGGTGTAGATTTAGGATAGAAAAATTTTTAAAGAAGGTAATATTTATGGATAGAACAGAAACAGCGAAAAAAATCAGTGAAAAATGGTTTCAGCAGGAAATAAGCGTAAGCGGTGCAGACAGCAGTTTTAAAGCTATAGCGGAAAATTTCGTCTGCGGTGATAATCTAATCCGTTCAGTGCTTACGGATAAACAGAAAATATTGGTGATTTTAACTGCACTGACGACGGTGCAGACTTTGAAACCGCTTGCCAAATATACGAAAGCGGCACTTAATGTAGGTGTTTCGCCGGAAGAAATAACGGAAACGCTTTATCAGTGCGCGCCGTATATCGGCATTTCAAGAGTGGAAGCGGCACTGGATGAAGTAAATGCAGTTTTTGCACAGATGAATGTGGCATATCCGCTCAAAGAACAGGCAACAGTTGATGAAACGACACGCTTTGCCAAAGGGCTTGCCGTGCAGCAGAAAATTTTCGGTGCGGAAAATATCAATGCAATGAGAGAAAATGCGCCGGAAGAATTAAAACATATTCAGGACTATTTATCCGCTTACTGTTTCGGCGATTATTATACAAGAGGCACGCTTGATTTAAAAATGCGTGAACTTATAACATTTACGGCAATAATCTGTCTTGGCGGCTGCGAACCGCAAGCAAAAGCTCATGCCGGCGCCAATATCAGCGTGGGCAATACGAAGGAAATGCTTATCGAAGCGGCTACGCAGTGTCTGCCGTTCATCGGTTTTCCGCGAACATTGAATGCCATCGGCTGCATAAATGCTGTTTGTAAATAAGTTGCAGAGAATATGTCATGGAGAAAAGGAGTATGTAAAATGCGCAGTGTGAATTTTAAGATTGTCATAGATATTATGCTGATAACGGCATTACTTTTATCCATGGCATATTTGTTAATCGGCATAGATAATCATGAGATTGTAGGAACAGTATTTTTCTTGCTGTTTATCGTGCATATAATATTAAATCGCCGCTGGTTTTCCAGTATATTCAAGGGAAAATATTCAGCAGTAAGGATATTGCGTACAGGAATTAATCTGATGTCGGTCGTAATGATGGCAGGGCTTATAATAAGCGGGCTTATTTTTGCCACGTATACACCGTCTTTTATAAAGACGGCAGGCAGTATCGACATGGCAAGACAGCTTCATATGATAACATCGTATTGGAGTTTTGTACTGCTGTCCGTTCATTTGGGTATGAATTTAAGCGTAGTATCAAATGCGGTAAAAGCAAATTATATTTTTAAGGAATTTTTCCGGCTGATAGGAATAGTTCTGGCCTGTTACGGTGTATATGCTTTTATGAAGCACGATTTGCTGATGTATATGTTTTTGCAGCAGGAATTCGTTTTCTTTGATACAAAGCAGTCTCTCGCGCTGTTTTTTGCGGATTACATTTCAATCATGTGTTTCGGCGGCATAATAGGCTACAGCATTATGCGTCTGTCTGCTAAGTTGAATATCTGCAGAATGAACAGACAGATGAAAACGAAGGAAGAGGTGAATTGATGAAAAAGTGGATAACGCTGATGTTTTCCGTGCTGATGATTTTTTCGCTTACGGCGTGCAGTGCACAGGTTGATGAACAAAAGCAAATGGCAGAAAATACACAGACGGAAAAAACGGTTCAGAATATAAATAAAGAGGAAGGAAGCAGTGAAATGATGAACAGAAAAATAAAAGTTACGGGTCAAAACGGAGAGATTATCGTATTTGCCTTAAACGACAGTCAGGCTGCACAGGATTTGTACAATCAGCTTCCGTTTACTGTTGAAGTGGAAAATTTCAGTACGAATGAAAAGATTTTTTATCCTTCTGATAAACTGAGTACGAAAAATACCCCAAATCCGTCAAGTGTTGATGTAGGAACGCTGGCTTATTACAGACCGTGGGGCAATGTAGTAATGTTTTATGGCGGATTAAGACCGAACAGCGATTTGTATGAACTGGGAAATGCTGTATCGGGTAAAGAGTCGATAAAAAATTTATCCGGCAGCATTACCGTGGAAAAGGAAGATAGTAATGAATAGGCGGGAGTTTATTAAAGTCGGCGGAGCCGGTCTGTTTACTTTATTTTTAAGCGGCTGCGGCTTATCCATGCTGTCGGGCAAAAATGATGAAAATGCCAAGGCTGCTGCAGTTTCGGAAGGTGAAAATATGAAAATCGTAGTAATAACGGGCAGTCCGCATAGAAACGGAACATCGGCACTGCTGGCGGATAAATTCATTGAAGGAGCGCAAAGTGCAGGTCATGAAGTTTTCCGTTTCAATGCGGCATTTGAGGAAATACATCCGTGTTTGGCTTGCAACCGCTGCAATAGGGACAGTGCGTGTATTCAAGGTGATGCGATTGAAAAGAATTTAATGCCGAAACTCTTGGAAGCGGATATGATAGCACTTATTACGCCGCTGTATTATTATGGCATGTCAACGCAGATAAAAACCGTAGTCGACAGATTTTATGCACGCATAGGAAAATTACAGAATAAAAAGTCAATTTTGATGGCAACGGCATGGAACAGTGCCGACTGGACGATGACATCGCTCGTAAAACATTATGAATCTCTCGTGCAGTATATGAAATGGCAGGATGCAGGCAAGGTGCTTGCTATAGGCTGCGGTTACCGTTCAGCCATAGAGCGAAGCGAATTTCCTAATCAGGCATATCAAATAGGAGCGAATTTATAATTTATACAGATGAGAGGTAAGGACAATGAAAATAGTAGTTGTTACGGGAAGTCCGCATAAATCGGGAACAACGGCGCTTCTGGCGGATAAATTCATTGAAGGAGCGCAAAGTGCAGGTCATGAAGTTTTCCGGTTTGATGCGGCGTTTGAAGATATACATCCGTGTCTCGGCTGCGATAGATGCGGCATGGACGGCGACTGCATACAGAATGATGCGATTTTGCAGACTTTAATGCCGCAGCTTTTGCAGGCAGACCTTATTGCACTTGTTACACCTGTGTATTTCTTTGCCATGACGGCGCAGATAAAGACGATAGTAGACCGTTTTTATTCACGCACAGGCAGACTGCATAATAAAAAATCCGTACTGCTGACGGCGGCAGGCAGCAATACGGATTTGACGATGATGGCGATAACAGACCATTACAATACTTTGGTGAGGTACATGGAATGGAATGATATGGGAAGAATATTGGCCCCGGGCTGTCCGACGAGAGAAGCGATAGAAAAAACGGATTTTCCCGACAAGGCGTATCAGCTGGGGGCAAATTTATAAATTATTATTGACTTAAAGTCTGCTTTAAGTTGTATTATAAAAGCGTAGACATAAAAAGTTTTTGGTCGGTTTCTGCTCCGGAAACCGGCTATTTTTTTATGCGGTTATTATCTCCCCATTCGCACATCATATCCAAAATAGGGATGAGAGATTTGCCGCGTTGCGTCAGAGAGTATTCAACCTTTGGAGGGATTTGCGGATATTCTTCTCGATGGATTAGTTTATCTGCTTCCAGCTCTTTTAATGAGGCGGATAATGTCTTGTAGGAAATATCGCCTATATACCGTTTCATCTCGTTGAAACGGACGACTTTAAATTCCATTAACGTATATAAAATCGTCATTTTATATTTGCCGTTAATCAGAGATAAGGTATAACTGAAGCCTGTTTCACGGAGATTTTCCTGAGCGATACAGCGATTGTTCATAATTACACTCTCCTTTTAGTAAGTATTATACTTTAATGTGCGTACTTGTTAAAAGTATTATTGTTGTTATAATTATAGTAACAGAAAAAAATAAAGTCAATTTTCTTCAGTAATTGCTATATTGTGTGTATTTATCAGGAGGGATTTTTATGAGCAAAAAAATCGTTGTAATTACGGGAAGTCCGCGCAAAAACGGCAACAGTTTCGCCATGACGCAGGCATTTATCGAAGCGGCGGAAAAGAAAGGTCATGAAGTAACGCGTTTTGATGCCGCAATGAAAAACGTGGGCGGCTGCCGTGCCTGCGAAACTTGCTTTAAAACGGGAAAAGCCTGCTCTTTTGATGATGATTTCAATACGATAGCTCCAGCTATTTTGGCAGCCGATGCAGTTGTATTTACTATGCCTGTATATTGGTACAGCATTCCGGCGCAGATTAAGAGCGTGATTGATAAATTATATTCGTTTTGCGTGGCGGGAAAAGATATTGCGGGAAAAGAATGTGCCGTTATCGCCTGCTGTGAGGAAGACGATATGTCGGTGCTCGACGGTGTGAGAGTTCCGATTGAACGTTCGGCGGCGCTTATCAAATGGAAAATGGTCGGCGAAGTTCTCGTTCCGGGCGTGTTAAATGTAGGCGATATCGATAAGACGGACGGCTGTAAAAGAGCGGCAGAATTGGCTGACAAAATTTGACGGGAGCGATGATTATGAGTAAGGAAATTATAATATTAAACGGCAGTCCTCGTAAAAACGGCAATACTTCCGCACTTGTTAAAGCATTTACCGAAGGTGCTGAAGTTGCTGGTAATACAGTTACGGAATTTTTCCTCGATAAAATGAATATTCACGGCTGCAAAGGCTGTTTCAGCGGCGGTAAAAATCCGGACAGCCCGTGTGTGCAGAAAGACGATATGGATAAAATTTATCCGGCGTATAAAAAAGCCGATATCGTCGTTTTGGCAACACCGCTATATTATTGGACGATAAGCGGACAGCTCAAATGCGCTTTTGACAGATTGTTTGCCGTAGCCGAATGTGATGAGAATTATGCCAATCCGAAAAAACAGTGTGCGCTGTTAATGGCGGCTGAAGGATACGGCTTTGAGGAAACGTTGTACTGGTATAATAATCTGGAAAAACATCTCGGTTGGCAAAGTATCGGCAGAGTGCTCTGCGGCGGCGTTATGAATATCGGCGACATCAAGGATAAAAAAGAATTGCAGGATGCCTTTGAACTGGGCAAATCCATAAATTGACGGGACTTTAAAATAATATTTTGCCGTTACGGCGAAATTCGGCAGAAAAAATAGCTGTTGCACCGATAAAAGGAGAAAAAACAATTTGAAATTTATTGAAATTGCGGAGAACAAAAAGCAGTATCTGGATTTATTGCTGCTTGCCGACGAACAGGAGAGCATGATAGATAAATATCTGGACAGAGGTACTATGTATGCTTTGGATGATGACGGGATTAAAGCGGTCTGCGTTGTTACCGATGAGAAAAACGGTATTTTGGAAATAAAAAATATTGCAGTCAGACCGGATTGTCAGAGAAAAGGCTACGGTAAGCAGTTAATTCGGTTTATACGAAATAAATATAAAGATTTTTTTGCTATTTTGCAGGTGGGAACGGGAGATAGTCCGCTTACTGTTCCGTTTTATGAAAGCTGCGGTTTTCATAAATCGCATATTGTAAAAAATTTTTTCCTCGATAATTATGACCATGTTATCTGTGAAGGCGGCAAACAACTTGTTGATATGGTGTATTTGCAGATGAAAATATGAAAGAGTCTTTTATTAAAACATTTCTTTTCATGATACGCTAAAGATAAAAAAGAGAAGCATTCATATGCTTCTCTTTTTTTATTTATGATATGTGATTAAAATATAGAAGGCTGTTTTAGCAGTGTTCGATAGTCGAACCGAGATATTTATTGACGATTTCCACTGCGCAGTAATCACCGCACATGGAGCAGGCAGTAGTGCCTTCCGGGTTGCGGGATGCACGTTTTTCACGAGCTGTCTGCGGGTCTATGGCAAGATTTAACTGAGCTTCCCAGTCAAGCTGTTTGCGGGCTTTTGCCATGTTTAAGTCCCAATCCTTGGCTCCCGGTACGCCTTTTACGATATCAGCCGCATGAGCGGCAATTCTTGTTACGATTACACCGTCCTTAACGTCCTGATTATTCGGCAGGGCGAGATGTTCAGCTGGTGTTACGTAGCAGAGAAAATCAGCGCCGTTTGCGGCAGCCATTGTTCCGCCGATAGCGGCAGTAATATGGTCATAGCCCGGTGCAACGTCAGTAACGAGCGGGCCGAGAACATAAAATGGTGCATTATGGCAGAGGCTTTTCTGCAGTTTCATATTAGTGGCAATCTGGTCGAACGGTACATGTCCCGGTCCTTCCACCATTACTTGTACTCCTCTGTCCCAGGCACGTTTTACTAGTCCGCCGAGGTTTAAGAGTTCCTGAATTTGCGCATGGTCGGTGGCATCGGCAAGACAGCCAGGGCGCAGTCCGTCGCCAAGACTCATGGTTACGTCGTATTTGGCGCAGATATCTAAAATATCATCATATCGTTCGTAAAGCGGATTGTTTTTTTCGTTATAGAGCATCCAGCCTGTGATGAAGGAACCGCCGCGGCTTACAACGTCCATATAGCGGCCTTCTGCACGCATACGGTTGATAACGTCCATTGTTACGCCGCAGTGGATAGTCATGAAGTCAGCTCCGTCTTTTGCCTGTTTTTCAATGGCATGGAGCAAATCTTCCTCTGTCATCTTTACAACGGCACCGTGCGCTTTGATAGCGTCAACCGTTGCCTGATAAATCGGTACTGTGCCTACCATAACGGTAGAATGGTCTAAAATGGCACGACGGGAGGCGTCAATGTTATTGCCTGTACTTAAATCCATTACGGAATGAGCACCGGCTGCTATGGCAATATTGAGTTTTTCAATTTCCGGTTCTGGGTCAGGAAAAGCGCTTGATGTTCCGATATTGGCATTTACTTTTGTACAAAGTCCTTCTCCTACGCCGTACGGATGCAGATTTTTATGATTTATATTGGCACAAATAGCAATAGTTCCGTTAGCTACACGTTCTTTGAGAACATTTATATCCATATTTTCTTCTTGCGCCACTATTTTCATTTCATCAGTGATTTTGCCAGCTCTGGCAGCTTGCATTTGAGTCATTGTCATTTGAAATCCTCCTAAATTTTTATGTAAAAAAGCCGGTCTGCAAAGTTGCAAACCGGCTGTAGTTTCCGTTTGCCACTTCCCTACGCTGGTATTAGCCATGTCAGGTTCTAAGGGTCAGTTTTTAACTTCTCAACCTTGCGGTCCCCCTAGTGGTGTATGAAATGATGTGTATGATGTTATTTTTATTATAAGCCTAATTTATTATTTAGACAAGAGTTTTTAATCAAAATTGTGCATCATGCAGCCAAACATAACGTTCGTCTTCACAGCGGTCAGTCTGGAGCCAAGGATTGCCGTCAAGATGGCGTATCATCCAGCAGGTGTACATCTGGTAGCCAGGAGCTACTGCCTGCGGATGGAGTTCGCCTCCAGGGATGGCAGAGAAGCTGCCGTCTGTACTTTTGAATACCTGGTCGCCGACAAAGCTTGCACCGAAGCCTTCCGGATGGTCGAATTTGAAATAATAAGTTTCAGGCTGCGGATGTCTGTGAGGCAGATAACCGGACCAGTTGCCACGGTCATTTAAAACTTCGCCGAGAACCATGTTGGAATAAGGAGCGATGTCATGGTCGAAAATAGTATTTACGCGGCGTTTTGCCACATTGCCGAATTTGCCGACGCAGGAATAGCCCCAAGGAGCATCTTCAGGAGCATATAGTTTGGATGGAAATTGTTTTTCATTTTTCGTGCACTGTACGAGAATTTCAGCATCACTATCTGCTTTTACGATGACTTTAGTGCCGCCGCAAACGTGAACGCACCAAGGTCCTTCAGTGAATACATCTTTTCTTGTTACGGCTTTTTGCTGTCCGTCGAAAATATAAGTGATTTTGCCTGCCAAAAGAAGTACGGCAACTTCTTCGCCTTCGCGGCAGAATGTTCTTTCTTCGCCGGCTTTCATTTTGTAGACACGGATGTCCATTAACATATCACTGTATTCGTTGTCATAAGTGGTAAGGATTTTTTCGCCGGAAGCATCGAATTCAGGATAACCAAAAACTTTTTTAGTCATTAAAAACCTCTCCTTTATATAATGAATGGATTTATATGATTTAGCGTTTATTTACGTTGATAATTGTATTATAAACCAAAAAATACCAAACGTAAATATTAAATGCTAAATTTTGGATATATTTTTTGTATTTTTTTATTATATTTTGATTATGTTTTAAGTTATAGATAATGAGTTTTTGGTAAAATAAAAAGCCGCTTTAGTTTTTACTAAGCGGCTTATGTTAAGATATAAATTTATGCTTCAGTTTGTTGATGGGTTTCAATGTAATCAATAATTAAATCGGCAGCTTTTTCCAAAGAGATATGACTGGTATTAATCATCATATGGAAATGCTTCGGGTCTCCCCATTTTTCACCTGTGTAGTAAGCGTAATATTTTTCACGGTTTTTAGCTTCTTTGTCCAGGTCAGCTAAAGTATGATTGCCGTAGTGGTTTTTCGCGCGGGCAGCACGGAAATCATCATCGGCATAGATAAAGAAGAAGAATGTGTTTGGGACATCTTTTAAAATGAAATCGGCACATCTGCCTAAAAATACAGCTTTACCTTTTTGGGCAAGTTTGAGCATGGCAACAGCTTGCTGACGATACATTTTATTGAAATACGGAATTCGTTCAAAGGCAAAATCGCCGAGATTGCCGAGCTGGTTTTGCGGCAGATTGTATGAGTCTTTGAGAAGTTCGTCAACATCGATGTCGTAGCCTTCCTGCTGACTGAGTTTTTCAGCCGCCATTTGAACAATTGTGCGGTCATAGCGGTTGAAACCGAGTTTTTTTGCTAAGATAGAGGAAACTTCTCTGCCACCACTGCCGTATTGTCGAATGATTACAATATTCGTATTGTCTTTCATGATAAACTCCTTCCTGTAAAAAACCGGATTTAAATATCAGGTTGCTTTTATCATACTACAATCTAAGTAGTCATACAAGAAGGAGGATAATAGTTCTATAATATAAATGTCTTTATATTATTTTAACAGTTTATAAAGATTGATAATTTCGACAACCATATCTTTAAAAGTATAGGTGGTCATCAGATAATCCTGCGCGTGGGAAATAAGTACATTGAATTGCAATTTTTCACCGTTGGCTTCGCGTGTCAACAGTTCTTTAGTCTGAAGTTCATGTGCTTTTTGCAATTGAGGAACAGCTTTATCAACTTGTTCCTGTGCTTTATCGAATTTGCCTTCATGAGCCAGTTTTAGAGCATTTTGCAGCTCAGCTCTAGCATCACCGGCTAAGGAGATAATATTAAATGCTATTTTTTCAGTATTTATGATAATCAGCCTTTCTGAATTAATTTATTATTTATATTCACTGCGGAATTTGCGTTCAATGTCTTCAATGGATAAATGCTTCGTTTCCGGCATGGAGGTTCTGACAAAGATTAAAGAGCAGACGCACAATGCACCGAAGATGAAGAAGGTATTGGATATGCCGACAATGCCGAGCAGAATAGGAAATATCAAAGTTACGAGAAAGTTGGTGCACCATAGGCAAAGAACGGTAAGACCCATACAGGTAGAACGCATTCTTGTCGGGAAGATTTCCGAAATCATAAGCCAAGTGGCGGGAGAGACGCATGATTGTTGAAATCCCAGGAAAATAACCGTAAGAGTTAAAATAAAATACGGAAGTAAAGGAGAACCTTCCAATGTAGAGGAAATTACACCGATAAGAATATTGGCGGTAAGTACGCCGCATAAGCCGATGGTCAGCATAGTACGACGTCCTATTTTGCCGACGATGTAAAGACCGAACAGTGCACCGGCTACAGAAATTATACCGTTACCGATATTGCCGACAAGAGCCGCATCCGTACTGAAGCCGGAATGCGTGAGAATTTGCGACCCGTAAAACATGATACTGTTTACGCCGGTAACCTGCTGTGTAACGGCCAGGGCTATGCCGAGGATAAAAATGCGTTTCATCCAAGGTTCAGTAAAGTCTTTAAAGGAAAGCTCTTTAGCAGCATTTTGCTGTTCCAGAACATCTTTGATATTATTTAATTCGGCAATAGCCTGAGCTTGCGTTTCATGTGTGCATTTGAGGACTTCAAGAGCATCGGATACGCGTCCTTTGGCAACGAGATAACGTGGTGATTCTTTAGCAATAAGCATACTTAGAAATAATAAAATGGCAGGAATTAATGTAACGGCAAGAATATAACGCCATACATGCGGGTCGTGACCGAGATTGAGGGCAATAACGGCATTGACTATATAAGCGAGAAATTGTCCGAATACAACGACTAAGTCCATTAATCCTACCATGCGTCCACGGTATTGGCTTGTAGCGATTTCCGCCAGATACCCCGGCACGATAACGGAAGAGCCGCCGACGGCAAGACCTAAGAAAAAGCGGCAGCCAATCATCATCTGTGCATTTACGGAAAGTACACAGCCTAAACTTGCGAGGAAAAACAATATGGATAGATACGAAAGAGTGGTTTTCCTTCCGTAAGTATCGGACAGTCGGCCTGAAATGAATGAACCGATGGCGGCACCGATACAGATTGCACTGCCGACAAGACCTTCCAGAACAGGTGTTAAATTAAGCTGGTCGGGACGCGCCATATAAGGCAGAGCTCCGTTGATAACACCGGTGTCGTAACCGAATAATAAAGAGCCGAAAGTAGCAAGCAGCCCCATAAAGACCATGGTTCGCTTGGCATTGGGATTTATATTTTCAGTAGTCATAAAAAATCCTCCTGTTAAAAAATTAATATTATAAAAATTACAAATATATTATTTACCGATTTCTTTGCCTTTAAAGAAATCAGTTTAAAGAAAGTGCTGGTTCGGCACAATATAATATGAAAAGAATTATTTCTTAATGTATTCTTATATTGC
>USIX01000030.1 GCA_900554895.1 uncultured Megamonas sp.
ATGTCCTTTGCACGGTTCCGGGGCTAGTGGAAGCCGTCATCGAACGTCATACGAAAATATTTTAATGTAAATGACATGTAAAGTCAAGCATTTTCTTAAAATAAATTGTAAAAGGCACTTTTAGCGGATTTGGTACAATATAATGGCAAAATACGGTACTGACACTTAAAATTAAATTATTACCGATAAAAAAGTGTAAATATATTAAGGAAATAATTTTATTTTCTATTTATGACTTGTCATTTTTTGAAAATTGATGTATACTATCAGAAGTATATTTGTCTTTATTTATTCATTAATTCAAAGGGGATGTATTATTTGTTAAGTCGTATTGGAAAAAAATATTTAGAAATGGCTTTGATTAAGCTGATTATTGTCGGTCTTATCGTCGGCATCGTTATAGCGCTCGTTGCTCCGGCGGCTGTTCCGGCTGTATCTATTTTGGGCGATATCTTTGTACGAGCTTTGAAGGGTATTGCACCTGTACTGGTATTTATTCTTGTCATGAATGCTATGGCACAGAGAAAAGCGGATGCCAACGGTTCCATGAAGCCGATTATCCGTTTGTATATTTTCGGCACGTTCTTTGCTTCTTTGGTCGGTGTATGTATGTCGTTCTTATTTCCTACAGTACTGCAGCTGCAGGTTGCCGATACAGCTATTGCTCCGCCAAGCGGCATTATCGAGGTTTTGAAAAATTTAGTGCTTAGCGTAGTTGACAATCCTGTCAATGCAATTGTAAACGCTAACTATATCGGTATTTTAGCTTGGGCTATTCTTGCCGGTATTGCGCTTCACCGTGCTTCCGATAATACAAAGGCTATGGTTGATGATTTTGCTCAGGCTGTTACGAAAATTGTACAGTGGGTTATTCGTCTGGCTCCGTTCGGTATTATGGGTCTTGTTGCAAATTCTGTCGGCACCAGCGGTCTTGGAGCACTTTTAGGTTATGTTCAGCTGCTCGGTGTACTGCTCGGTTCTTTCTTCCTTGTAGCTCTCGTAATGAATCCTCTTATCGTATTTTTGCATACTCGTCGCAATCCTTATCCGCTCGTATTTGCTACATTGCGTGAAAGCGGTCTGTATGCTTTCTTTACCCGCAGTTCCGCAGCCAATATTCCGGTAAATCTTTCCTTGTGCAAACGTCTCGGTTTGAATGAAGATATTTATTCTATATCCATTCCGCTTGGTGCTACTGTAAACATGGCTGGTGCGGCTATTACGATTGCTGTTCTGTCTTTGGCAGCTGCTAATACGCTTGGCGTTCAGGTTGACTTGCCGACGGCACTTCTTCTTTCCATCGTTGCTACGGTGGGTGCATGTGGTGCTTCCGGCGTTGCCGGCGGTTCGCTGCTGCTCATTCCTGTTGCCTGTGCTTCTTTCGGTATCGGTAATGATATCGCCATGCAGGTTGTAGGTGTAGGCTTCATCATCGGCGTTTTGCAGGACTCCTGCGAAACGGCGCTCAACAGTTCCAGCGATGTTCTCTTCACCGCTACGGCAGAATTTGCCGCTCGCGCCAAAGAAGGTACGCTTGAAGTAGCCGACATGGTTCCTCACAATCGCGCTTAATTAAAATAATGTAAAATAAAAAGGGATATCACTTGAAAAAGTGGTATCCCTTTTTATTTTTAATAGTTAAAGCTATCGTGAAAATCTCAAAAGTGGATGATATTTTTAGTATGACTAACAAAATACACGTTTACAGCTCAATTTAAGTATCTGCTGGAACTGAAGGCACGAGCCAAATTCCATTGTTTCGAGCCATTGTACCGTATATTTTTATACAAGAGCTACGAAGGCTCGCCCAGTGCAGCGTAAGCGAAACGTTAAAAAGTTTCTTTTTGGTTCGTTTTTCTTTGCATCAAAGAAAAATGAACATTAAATACTATTTAGCTGTTAAAACGTAAATTTTCGAGTCGAAGTCACAGCTTGTCGGGCCACCGTCCTGAACCTGACCGGCACTCGGGTCGTTGATGATTAAGCCGATGTTCATCAGTTCATCACCGAAATGGCATTCCTGCGTGCCGACCGTTTCGTAGCAGTAGTCGCTGTTTAAGCCCTGCAGCTGTACGCGGCTGTACGGCAGATTGATGCCGTTTAAAACGCGGTACCAGCCGACAATCGCCGTCTTTTTATCTTCGCTTACGACCATCCATGATGTAACGTTGCCGTTAAACGGGCTGTTTAAGCGGTAGAATGTACCGAACTGAATTACTTCGCGGTACTGTTTCATGAATTTAATCTGTTCTTTAACTTCTTCCTGTTCTTCCGCCGTGAGTTTATTCAAATCAAGTTCATAGCCGAATGTGCCGAAATAAGCGACGTTCGCTCTCGTGTGCAGCGGCGTATTGCGGTAAACCTGGTGGTTCGGGATTACCGATACATGGCTGCCCATGGAGCTGACAGGGTAGCAGTAAGATGTGCCGTACTGGATTTTCAGGCGTTCCACAGCATCGGAGTCGTCGCTCGTCCAGCCCTGCGGAGCGTAGTATAAAAGACCCGGGTCGAATCGGGCACCGCCGCTGGCGCATGATTCAAACAGAATATGTGGGAAGTTTGTCGTCAGACGTTCATACAGACTGTATACGCCGAGAATATAGCGGTGGAAGACTTCTCCCTGCTGGTCAGCCGGCAGAGCCACGCTGTAGCATTCGGTGATATAGCGGTTCATATCCCATTTGATGTAGGAAACTTTGCCTTCCGTGAGAATTTTGGCGAGCATATTGTAAATGTAGTCGACGACTTCCGGACGGGAATAATTGAGAACGTACTGATGGCGGCATTCGGACGGATGTCTTCCCGGCACGTGCAAAATCCAGTCAGGATGAGCGCGGTACAAGTCGGAATTCATATTCGTCATTTCCGGTTCAATCCATAAGCCGAATTTCATGCCCAGTTCTTCAATGCGGTGGGAAAGACCGGTGATGCCGTTCGGCAGTAAATCGGTATTCGGCACCCAGTCGCCGAGCCCTGCCGTATCGCTGGTGCGTTTGCCGAACCAGCCGTCGTCGAGGACGAACAGTTCAACGCCGCATTCTTTCGCTTTCTGAGCGATTTTTACGAGTTTGTCTTCATTGAAATCGAAATACGTTGCTTCCCAGTTGTTGATGAGAATTGGACGCGGTCTGTCGCGCCAGTAGCCTCTTGCCAGACGTTTCTGATACAGTTTATGATAAGTCTGGCTCAAATCGTTCAGACCGTCGGCAGTGTAAACCATAACGGCTTCCGGTGTCTGGAAGCTGCCGCCGGAAGCAAGTTTCCAGTCGAAGCAGAACGGATTGATACCGATTAGAACGCGTGTAACATCATGCGTGTCCACTTCCGCCTGCGCCAGGAAGTTGCCGCTGTAGACCAGACTGAAGCCGATTGCTTCGCCCTTGTTTTCATCTGTTGACGGACGTTTCAGAATGACGAACGGGTTGTGTTCATGCGAGGAAGCGCCGCGCGTGCTTTCTACGGACGTTATGCCCTGCTCCAGTTTGCGCACTTTGAGATGGCGTTCTCGTGCCCACGAACCGGAAAACTGCAGCCATTCGTAATCGCAGTCCGGCAAATCGAGGCAAAGGCTCATGGCCGTTGTCAGATGAACTGTTTCTGCGCCGTTGTTGGTGATTTTGGCACTGCGGGCAATAATTCCGCCCTGAGCGAAAAGTGTATATAAAAGTTCCACTTGAACATGCGTGAGCTCATCTTCCAGCACAATCGTCAGTGTTTGTGCTTCATTGTCATTTTCCGTGTACGTTGCCGGCAGACCGGCGAGTTTCGGTTTGCCGGAACTTATGCTGTGCGATTTGTAGCAGAAATTGGAAATATTGCTGCCGTTATTCTGTTTTATTTCGATGGCTGGATGGCGGAAATCCGTCGTTCCGTAAACGGGATATTCCTGTTTGAGATGCGTAAAAGTGTATTTGTTGTGCCATTCTTCCGAAAGATACGTAGTCGTCGGGCGCGCCGATGTTTCAATCAGATAAGAGAAATCTTCCCTGTCGTGAACTTTCTTGCCGCAGTACAGCTGCATTAGATGACCGGTCGGCAGCACATTCATAATATAGCTGATACGGTCGTTGAAAAGATGAAATGTTTTTGTTTGTTCATGAAATACGATACTCATGAAAAAACCTCCTTTATTAGTTATATTTTAATTATCTGATAGTTTTTTAGCTTCTGCCAAATTTATCTATTTTCATTATAAAAGTAAATTATTGAAAAATCTATGTGCTTTTGTTGAAATAATTTGTAAAAATGTTGCACTAAATTACATTGAATGTTGCTGTAATTTCTGCAGAATATGTAAAGCCGAATATTCATTAACGAGAATATCCGGCTTTATTTTATAATTTTTCTATTTTAAATACGTTGATTGTATCGACATCAGGGCAGCAAAATACCGCCGTACCATCCGGCTGATTGGGAATATTGCCGCCGTAGCGCAGAATATCGATGTATAAAAATGCTACATGCATTGCCATCGGGCATAATTTGCCGCGTTCGGTGTCAAAATCGAAACTGTCGCCGATTTTATGACCGCGATGGCACCCGCACGGTCCTTTGCGGTCAATCAGGGTTATGCGTATTTTAGGACGATTGCTCATTTTTTTCATTTCCTTTATTTGCAAATTGTTCTTCGTGCAGAGCCTTTAATTTTTTGCGTCGTTTCTTTTTGAAAGAATTACTGTAGCGCTCTTCTTCACTGAAAATGCAGCCGCAGTAGGGCTGGCGATATAGTTCCAGTTCTAAACTGATGTCTACACCGCGTTCATAACCGGGGCGGAAATCTTCATAATAAAATGGAATATCCGTCGCTTTGGCGATTTTTTCAGCCACGTCTTTCATCATAGCGTGATTTTGATACGGGCTGACGAAAAGTGTTGAGGTAAATGCGTCAAAATGGTGTTCTTTGGCATAAAGTGCCGCCTCGTGCAGCCGCCAGGCATAGCACATACGGCAGCGTCTGTTGTCGAGATTGAGTCCGTCCGTGTTTTTCTCGATAGTCAATGCTTTTTGCAGAAATTCGCGCAGCTGATATTTATTGTCAGTCACTAAGGGCAGATTTACTTTCTGAGCAAATTCCTCTGCCGTTGTGAGACGATGGCGAAATTCTTTATACGGATGAATATTGGGATTAAAAAAATAGCCTGTGAGCTGATGGCCTTCTTTGCGCAGCTGTTCAACCGGGTAGCAGGCGCATGGACCGCAGCACATATGCAGTAGTAAATTCATGAATAAAACCTCTTTTATTTTGGTTCAATACCGAGATGTTTATAACCGAGCGGTGTGACGATACGTCCGCGCGGTGTGCGGTTTATAAAGCCAAGCTGCATGAGATACGGTTCGTAAACATCACCGATGGTATCCGTTTCTTCGCTGACGGAAGCGGCCAGTGTTTCCAGACCGACAGGACCGCCGCCGAATTTTTCAATCATAGTCATTAAAATATTGCGGTCAATATGGTCAAGACCGACTTTATCTATTTCCAGCATGGCAAGTGCTTTATCGGCGATTTCATCGGTAATAATGCCGTCGCCTTTTATCTGTGCGTAGTCGCGTACTCTTTTCAGCAGGCGATTGGCAACACGCGGCGTACCGCGGGAACGGCGGGCAATTTCCAGTGCACCGCGTTCTTCAATCGGGATGTTCAGAATTTCTGCAGAGCGTTTGATAATGAAAACAAGTGCTTCCGGCGAATAATATTCCAGACGGGAAATGACGCCGAACCGGTCACGCAGAGGAGAAGCCAGCGCTCCGGCTTTTGTCGTGGCACCGATTAGGGTAAACGGTGCGATGTCCAGTCTTATGGAACGGGCGCTTGGTCCTTTGCCGATGATGATATCAAGAGCAAAATCCTCCATGGCGGAGTATAATACTTCTTCCACGCTATGGGAAAGGCGATGAATTTCGTCAATGAATAAAACGTCTTTTTCCGTAAGATTGGTCAGAAGTGCCGCCAAATCACCGGAACGCTCGATTGCAGGACCGGAAGTTACACGGAAATTCACCCCTAATTCATTGGCTATGATATTGGCAAGTGTTGTTTTGCCCAGACCCGGCGGTCCGTATAAAAGCACATGGTCAAGTGCTTCATTGCGGCTCAATGCTGCTTTTATGAAAATGGACAGATTTTCCTTTACCTTGTCCTGTCCGATATATTCATTGAGTTTTTTCGGGCGAAGCGAATACTGCCAATTATCAGTATCCATTTCTCCGCCGGATACAATACGTTCATTGATGTTGATGTCTTCCAAAATGCAGCCCCTTTCTTTGAGATTATTTTATGAGCGGTTTATTCAGAAAATCGCGTCCGAAAATTTTTATTGTATAGTAAAAACCGATTATAAACGGTATATATTCAGCAAATAAGCGCCATGTTACGGCTACAATACCGACAGTTCCTTCCGGCAGCATGGAGTTGAACAGAAGAATAAAGCCGCCTTCAGCAATACCGGAACCGCCCGGCGTCGGTGAAAAGTACAGTAGTATATTCAGTATAATCATGCGCCCC
Source organism: uncultured Megamonas sp. (assembly GCA_900554895.1). Lineage (GTDB taxonomy): Bacteria > Bacillota > Negativicutes > Selenomonadales > Selenomonadaceae > Megamonas > Megamonas gallistercoris. The sequence continues at coordinate 6,503 of USIX01000030.1, forward strand.
ATGACTAAAATCCAATTGAAATCATTTGTCAGACTGGTCATTAAAATCGGAACGATACCGTAAATAAAGAGTAAACTTAAGCCAGAGGTAGCAAATACTTTAAACATATTCCAGGGTGAAGAAACTACAAGCTGCAGCGCCAGTTTATTATCGCGGTAGAAAGCTAAGAAAGCTTTCGCTCTGGCAGGAGAAAGATGATGTACTATTTTAATGGCTAAATAATCGAGATAATTGTGCTTGAAACACCAGACGAGCAGTATTATGCCAAAAAAAGCAAGCGTGGAAATTACCATTAGAACATCATCGGAAATCCACGGAATGACACCGGCATCATGCATAAAGATAAATGGCATACACATTATGAGAAACATGATGGAAACAACGGTACGCACTATTACGATTACAGTCGCTTTACCGACAGGAACACCGGCATGGCGCAGGAAAAGTACTTGAGCAATTGCTCCGCCGCTGAAACCGGGTGTTAAGAGAGCCAGAAAATAATTGCCGAACACTACGTGCAGTGCCTGCGAAAATGAAATTTTTTCATTGGAAATATTTACAAGCTGAACAAGACGCAATCCGTCCAGAAACAGACCGAAACCGATTGAACAAAATGCTGCAATTATCGCCAGAGAATTGAATTCCGTGAAACTGGTCAGAGTATTAATATCCACAGTGAAATAAATAACGCCTCCGGAAATTGCAGATACTAATACGATTAGTATTATCAGTCTTTTATAAAATCTGTTCATTAATATAATACCTCATTAAGATGGGATAAGTTTAATATCTATATTATTTTATCATTTTTTTAGAGCAGGGTAAATTGACTGGCAAAGAAAAAGACTATAATCGGTTAATTATAGTCTTTAAGATTTTTTTATTTACGAACATTTTTTATGCGTGTTATCGGGATATTAGCGAGCAGTGCAACGGATTCGCTGTCATTTTCCAGCGATATTTCCATTTCCTGCTTATCTATATCCACATAATGAGAAATCACTTCTATAATATCATTTTTTATTGCCTGCATAATTTCGGGAGAAATATTAGCACGGTCATGGATTAAAACGACTTTTAATCTGTCTTTGGCGATTTCTTTGGATGTCTTGCGGTTTCTGTTCAGTAACTTCATGACGGCATCAAACATAATAATCCTCCTCAATTAAAACAGTTTTCTCAGTTTGTCAAAAAATGATTCTTTTACATGTAAATCCATGAACGGAACATTTTCCCCGCATAAACGTCTGGTTATATTGGCATAAGCTTTGCCTGCCATGGATTTTTCATTGGCAATAACCGGTTCGCCACGGTTTGTGGAGGTGACAACTGCTTCATCATCTGGGATTTGTCCGATACATTTGATTGCTAAAATGTCATTTATATCATCAAGGTCAAGCATTTCTCCTTTTTCCACCATGGCAGGGCGAATTCTGTTGACAATCAGCAGAATATTTTCCTTGCCGGCACGCATGAGTTCGCCGATGATTTTGTCGGCATCACGCACGGCGGAGATTTCAGGCATTGTAACAATCAAAGCGATATCAGCGGCAGCTACTGCCGTTTTGAAACCCTGTTCGATGCCTGCCGGACAGTCAATCAGAATGAAATCGAAATCATTGCTCATTTCCTGACAAAGGGCAGTTACCTGTTCAGGAGATACGGACAGTTTGTCTTTTATCTGTGAAGTAGGCAATAAAAACAGATTTTCATATTTTTTATGGCGGACAAGGGCCTTTTTATACGGTACACGGCCGGAAGTAACATCAACCAGGTCGTACATAATGCGATTTTCCAGTCCTAGCAGTAAATCGAGATTGCGCAGTCCGGTATCAGTGTCGATAAGAGCTACTTTGTAGCCTTTCATGGCAAGACCGGCGCCGAGGTTGGCCGTAGTGGTCGTTTTGCCTACACCGCCTTTACCGGAAGTAATAACAATGATTTTGCAGTTATCACGAGATTGAGTCATATACATTAATTCTGCTACTTGATTTGCACAGTAAGCGGCAGAAATTCACCTCATTTCATGGATTGTTGGATTATTGACTTTTTGTGCAGAAAGTCAGCGCTTGAACGGTTCTAAGATAATATTGCCGTTTTTTATCATGGCTTTTTCCGTGCCTTTGGACGGATTTTCGGCACTGTCGTCGGGGCTGCGTGCAATAAAGTCAGCAATGCGGATTTGCAGCGGAACGAGCTTATCAGCAATGATGAAAGTTTCATTGTTGCCGAATGCACCTGCATGAACAACGCCGCGGCAGCTGCCGTGAATATCAATATTGCCGCCGGCGATAATTTTGGCTCCGGGATTTACATTGCCGTAAATAACGATTGAACCTTTATACATAACTTCTTCGCCGCCGCGTATCGTCCGATTGATGATTTTGTCAGGAAGAGACGGTTTTGTTTTTAAATCCTGTTTAGCAACAATTTTCAGTTTTAATTGATAATCTTGAAAAATATTGATTAAAATGGCTTTCTCTTCATGGGAAAAAGGTAAATCTTCCAAAGACAAAACTGTATCGGGAGTAAAAAAATTGGCACAGGAAGCAAGCTTTGCATGCAGTGCTTCCTGTAACTGGGTAAAATCAAGGTTTTTATCAATCAATACTTGTAAACCTTTATTGGTTCCCTTAAATGTTATTAATTCATTCATATAATCACTTCAAATTTGTATTTTTAAGGTTGAGCTTGCGTCTGGGCAGCGCCGTTTTGCTGCTGCGGCTGGTCAAGATTAAAAGCCGCCGTTAAAATTTTATGACCGATAGGCACGGCAGAAGTCGCACCGTAACCAGCATTTTCCACAATTACGGCAACGGCTATATTCGGATTGTCGAACGGACCGTAAGCTACGAACCAGCCGTGTTCACGTCCGTGGGAGTTTTCTGCTGTACCCGTCTTGCCGGCAATCGGTACCGGGAAGTTTTTGAACATGGAAGCTGCCGTACCGATTGTACTAACTTCATGTAAGCCCTGTTGAACAAGCTGTGCAACGGAAGGGTCGATCGGCAGGGTTCGTATGAGAACCGGGTCGAAATGCTGAACAACATTACCATTGGCATCAATAATGTCTTGTACGAGATACGGCTTGAATTTTTTGCCGCCTGTTGCCGCTTCGCTCATAACGACAGCCATTTGAAGCGGAGTGGCGAGCGTAAATCCCTGACCGATGGAAGCATCAAACGTTTCCGCCAGATACCAGTCTTCATCAAAGACTTTGCGCTTATATTCAGGAGATGCGACATTACCAGAGGCTTCGTAGGACAGGTCGATACCGGTTTTTTCGCCGATACCGAAAGCACGCGCCCATTTTGCCAGACGGTCGATACCCAAGCGGTTACCCATTTCGTAGAAATAAACGTTATCGGAGTGAGCCAGTGCCTGTACGAAATTAATATAGCCGAGTGCTTCGCCGTCTGCATTGGTTTTCGGAATAATCCAGTGCTGACCGGAGTCGAAAATCAGCTCATCCGGCGTAACGACATGCTCCATGAGTGCTGCTGTACCCGTAATGATTTTAAAGGTGGAACCCGGAGGATATTCACCTGTAACAGCCTTGTTATCGAGTGGATAATGCGGATTGTTGTTGATGGCGTTCCAGTCTTTGGTAGAAATGCCAAGTGCAAATAGATTAGGGTCGAAATTCGGTCGGCTCACCATGGCGAGCACTTCACCTGTCTGAGGATTTAAAACAACGGCAGCGGCAGCCTGAACACCGATTTGGCTGAGTACTTCATCCATTGCCCTTTCTGCGGCATCCTGGATATGGTAATCAATCGTCAAGCGGAGACTGTTGCCGCTTATCGGTTCTTTCATACCGAGACGCTGCACCGGTCTGCCTGTTACATCGACTTCGACCTGTTCGCCGCCCGGTGTGCCGCGCAGGTATTTATCGTAATATCGTTCCAGACCGAATTTGCCGATGATATCGCCGAGCTTGTACGAGTCATCGCCGTCCTTTTTCTTTTCCTCCAGTTCACTGTCGCTGATTTCACTTACATAACCGAGCACATGCACACCTTCCGTTTTGTAGATGTAGTTGCGGACAGGTTTCGTATCGATGAATACGCCGGGATATAAATCCTGCTGTTCTTCGATAATGGAAATAATTTCCGGTGTAACGTCGACTTTTATCGTTACCGGGTCAAAACCGGAATGGTTGGCGATTTTACTGTTAATATCTTCGGCACTGATATTAAGTAGTTTTGCCAGACGGTCGACAACTTCCGGTGAAACTGGTTCAAGCGACGGAAGCAGTTCAACCGTGAAAGCGGGACGATTATTGACAAGCGGCACATTATTACGGTCGTAGATGATACCACGCGGTGCTGAGGTTGAAACGAGACGAATGCGATTGCCGTCAGCCAGTTTACCGAAATATTCACCCTGATAAATCTGTAAATAAACAAGACGGCTGATAAGTGCTACAATAATCAGTGTCAGAATACCAGCTAAAATTTTAAGACGTTTATCACAAAATTTCACAGTATTTTCTCCTATATAATAAATTAAGACACCTGTTTTAGGTGTCTTAATTTTATTTTTGATATATTAAAAAATATACAGATATAAAAATATGCTTACCTAAAAGTTACTATAATTATATCATATAAACATCAAATATACATTGTATCTGTCTAAAATTCTTGACTTTTTATAAAGGCTTGCAGTTTATTATTGAATTTAATGACGATAAAATATACAGGATAGGTGAATACCAGGTTGTAGATAAGCGCAACTATGATATTGTTAAATATCTGCCATATATTATAATCGTAGCCTAATAAAAAGATAAGGACAGCAATCATGAAATTGTTTAGAATTGTTGCCACCAGTGAAGCTACCAGCGGCAGAAAAATATTCTCCTTATAGATAAACTGGGTCAAGCGGTTGATGAGTATGCACAGTATCAAAAAGGTAAATGTATGTATACCCAAAAAAGAACCGGAAGCCAAATCGAGAAACAGACCGGAACAAAAGCCGTATAAGATGGCGTATTTATCATAGAGAATACTGAGAAAAATGGTTATCAGCAAAATCAGGTCAACTGTTATGCCGTCATAGGAAATGACATTGAAGAAAGCCGATTGCAGAACGTATGCCAAAAACAGCAGTATAAACCATGGGATTAATGTCTTCATTTGGCTTCACCCTGATTTGCAGCCGGTGCATTTTGCGCAGCAGCCGGAGGAAGAACCGGCACCGGTTCACGATAGTTAGTAATTACAGCAACATCTTCCAATTTCTGGAAATCCACGGCAGGATACAACACTGCATATTGCAGAAGACCGCCGATATCGTTTTTCAGGGAAGTTACCGTACCGATTACAATTCCTTTCGGATACATGCCGCCAAAACCGGAAGTTACGATGATATCACCTTCAACGATATTGGCATTTTGCGGGATATTCGTCATGTTTATGGCAGATGAAGAATCCGCTGTTCCTTTTACGACACCGGCAAGACGCGAATCGGCACGCTGGACGATAGCGCCGACAGCACTGCGCGGGTCGGTAATCAGCTCAACTTCCGAATATGAACCGTATGCTTCATGTACACTGCCGACCAGACCGTTCGGGGTTACTACCGTCATATTTTTACGCACTCCGTCGTCACTGCCGCGGTTGATGATAATATGGTTACTCCATGTGGAGCTGTTGCGTCCGATTACACTTGCTGGCAGCAGGTCGAATTGCGGTGCATTGCTTTTGTAGTTTAAAAGTTCGCGCAGACGGGCATTTTCCGATTCGAGCTCGGCAGAACGTGCCACTTTTGCTTTTAAATCATCGTTTTGCGCTTTTAATGCTCTGTTCTCATCATAAACATAGAAAACATCGCCGACATAATTCTGGAAATCGGAAATTTTGCCGGCAACGGCGCTCGTTACGGATTGAAACGGTGCCAGCATATTTATGACGATGGCGTGAGCCAGCGGTGTATTGAACCGGTTGATGGCTGCGAAAAAGATGATGCCTAACACGCTGATAACAACAAAAATTACAATTAAAAGCCGTTTAACGGAAAAATTGTTGTTGGAAGGAATTTTCATTATTTATTCAACTTCTTATCGCTGAGGATTACATTATTGAGTAAATTGATATTTTCCAATGATTTGCCAGTCCCTTCGCCAACACAGGATAATGGGTCTTCGGCGATGATTACAGGCATTCCCGTTTCCTGGGAGAGAACTTTATCGAGATTGTGGAGCAGTGCTCCGCCGCCGGTAAGCATGATGCCGCGGTCTAAAATATCGGCAGCAAGTTCTGGTGGAGTTCTTTCCAGCGTCATTTTCACAACATCAATAATTTTTCTGACAGGGTCTTTCAATGCTTCAGTAATTTCATCAGCATGAATAGTCAATGTTTTAGGCAGACCGCTGACGAGGTCGCGTCCTCTGATTTCAAAATTTTGTTCCATATCATCGCTGACCATGGCATTACCGATGGACATTTTGATTTCTTCAGCAGTGCGTTCGCCAATCATGAGATTGTATTTGCGTTTAATATACTGAATGATGGCACTGTCAAGTGCATCTCCTGCTACGCGGATGGAGCAGCTTGTAACGATACCGCCGAGAGAAATTACGGCAATTTCAGTCGTACCGCCGCCGATATCAACAACCATGCTGCCGGTTGCTTCTTCAACAGGAAGACCTGCTCCGATAGCGGCTGCCATCGGTTCTTCAATCAGAAACGCTTCTCTTGCTCCAGCTTGAACAGCTGCGTCGACAACGGCGCGTTTTTCAACTTCCGTAACGCCGGAAGGAACACCGATGACAACGCGCGGTTTGCTAAAAGAAGAACCGTTTCTAGCTTTATTTATAAAATATTTTAACATTGCTTGCGTTACTTCAAAATCAGCAATGACGCCGTCTTTCATTGGTCGGATAGCTACAATGTTGCCAGGTGTACGGCCAATCATGCCTTTGGCATCGGAGCCAACGGCTAAAACTGCGCCAGTATCTTTTCTGATAGCAACAACAGATGGTTCACGAAGCACAATACCTTTGCCTTTAAGATGCACTAAAGTATTGGCTGTTCCTAAATCGATACCGATGTCTTGGGAAAAACCACCAAATAATTTCCACTTCATGTTAAAAATTTACTCCCTTCATAGATTACAATGATTACAATCTGAATATTTATTTTATCATACCTTGCTGTTTTAAGCTAGTATATTTATTGTCTCCGATAATAATATGGTCAAGAATTTCTATATCTAGAATTTTGCCCGATTTTATAAGGCGCAGCGTGATGTTTATATCCTCCATGCTCGGCGACGGGTCGCCGCTGGGATGATTGTGAACAAGTATGATACTGGAAGCGCAGTGAGATATGGCGCAGCGAAAGACTTCGCGCGGGTGGACAATGGAAGCATTGAGACTGCCGATTGATATGTCGGGAAAAGTGATGACATGGTTTTTCGTATCCAGAAGCAAAATGGCGAAATGTTCCCGTTTTTCGTAGCGCAGGCGCGGCATGGCATAATCCGCCGCATCTTCCGGCGTTTTTATAACGTATTTATTGTCAGCGGGCTTTTTGGCAATGCGCAGACCGAGTTCCACGGCCGCTAAAAGCGTAGCCGCCTTTGCCTCTCCGACCCCGTCAATCTGCACCAGTTCGCTCGGCGGAACGTTTACAATGGAAGCCAGCCCTTCATGTTTATAGGTAGATAAAATTTCCTGCGCCACTTCAAGTACGGATTTTCTGCGCGTGCCGGAACGCAGCAGGATAGCCAGAAGCTCCGTATTACTCAGATATCTCGCGCCGAATGTCAACAGTTTTTCCCGCGGGCGTTCTTCATCCGGCAAATCTTTTACCATTACGGTCATAACTTTACATCGGCTTTTTTGGCTAAATCGTATAAAGCACTCAGTGGCAATCCGACTACATTAAAATAACAGCCGTTTATTTTGGAGATGAATACACTGGCAAGGCCCTGAATAGCATATGCGCCGGCTTTACCGTGCGGCTCACCGGAAGAAATATAGCGTTTGATTTCCTCATCGGTGATTTTTTTCATGGTAACGTCCGTCACTGTAACATCATGAAAAATTTTTCCGTTATGAATGAGTGCTATTCCTGTATAAACCTGATGTGTGCGGCCGGAGAGGCTTTTCAGCATGGAAAATGCTTCCGCATCATCTTTCGGTTTACCGTAAATCTGTTCATTGCAGGCAACGACTGTATCGGCGCCGAGGATAATTTCACTGGGTTTATTTTTGTCAACAGCGGCAAGAGCCTTTAAAATTGCGTTTTGCTTTACCAGTTTAGCGGGATTTTTTTCCTGTTCGGATGAAATTTCGGCACAGTCTGTGGGACGGCATACAAAGTTACAATTAATTTGAGTTAAAAGTTCACGACGACGCGGTGAAGCAGAAGCTAAAATCAGCATAAACATATTCCTTTCAGATTTAATTTATTATAGAAAATTTTAAAATTTAGTTTGTAATAAAACGAATTTTTGTAATAAATATTATAGCAAATACAGTAGGTGTTTGCAGTAATATTTACTAAAATATATATCGGTTAAACGACATAGATATCCTTGACTGAATAATAATGTCAATGGTATAATTCTGAGTATAAATACATAATCTTTTATGTCATAAAAAGGATTTAAATGAAGCTAATTAAAGTAGCAAGTTTTTATTGTTTAGGAGACAAGTGCGATGGTAATGGAAAATAGTAAAGATTTAGAAGCTAAGATTAGTCATTTGGAAAAAATGTCTGATGAAGAAATTGTTGCACAAATCAAAGAAAAGCACGATGATGTCGCACTGGATTTTTTAATCAAGAAATATCGTAATCTGGTCCGTGTGAAAGCGCGTGCTTATTTTTTAATCGGTGCTGACCGCGAAGATATCATTCAGGAAGGGATGATCGGTTTATACAAAGGAGTTCGTGATTTTCGCAATGATAAACAGTCATCATTCAGAGCATTTGCTGAAATGTGTATAACAAGACAGATTATTACGGCAGTGAAAACAGCTACACGGCAGAAACACATTCCGCTGAATTCATATGTTTCACTCAATAAGCCGATTTACGATGAAGAGTCGGACAGAACGCTTTTGGATGTGATTTCAGGCTCGGTGGTAATTGACCCGGAAGAAATGATGATACATAGGGAAGAATTTCTGGATATTGAAGATAAAATGGAAAAACTACTGAGCGATTTGGAATGGAAAGTGCTGATGGCGTATCTTGACGGCAAATCATATCAGGAAATTGCCGTTGAATTGCACCGCCATGTAAAATCCATAGATAACGCACTGCAGCGCGTGAAACGCAAGCTGGAAAAATATGTAGATGGACATGGCAATATAGATATCAAAGGAAGTATGAGCGATTTTAGCTCAGTAGGAAAATATTTGAGAGATTTATATTAATAAAAAAGCCTTTAGGGATTAACCTAAAGGCTTTTTTGTACTTAGATGTATTTTATTATTTATTGACAGTTCAGTTGAAAGAGTTTGTTTTAATTATTTATTGTTATACAGTTTATCAATGTAATCTGTAAAGATTTTTATATATTTGTATTTAGGGTTTGATTTTTTGTATAATAAATGACATTTTAAACTGAAATCAGGGTCTATTTCGTAATATCCGTCATAAAATCCCATGGCATTGAGCAATCGCTCGGATAATACAGCGCCTACCTGATTTTGCTGGCAGTAGTGCATGATTGCATACGGCGTTGAAAACCATGCTTCTATTTCCGGTGAATAACCGTATTTCTTGAAGTAAGTTTTTATCGTTTTATACATTAGATAATATGGTGAATACTGCACTAACGGATATTGACAGATTTCTTCGATATTGATGATATTGCTGCCGTTTTGAATGTTAGGTGCATAGTAGACCATTCGTTCGTTACAGAAAAAGATATTTTCGTATTCATCAGGATTTAAATTTTCTAAAGTAAAAGTGGAAATAATATCAATACTGTTGTCTTTTAAGCGTGAAAGTAGTGTATTGGCTTCTAAATTAGAAAGGTTTATCTTGATATTGGCATTGTATTTTTTAAAATAAGTTAAATGCTGGTCGAGTAATACATCACCTAAGGACATTAAAGCGCCTACGGAGAGGCATACCTGTTCGCCGCTTGAGGTGTTCATTTCTTTTACAGCCTGTTTTAACTGTTCGACGATATTTTCCACTTTGGATAGGAATATTTTGCCGTCTTCGGTTAATTCGCTGTTTTTGTTATTGTGGCTTATTAACTGTACGCCGACAACTTCTTCCAATTTTTTTATCTGGAAACGAAAAGCTGATTGAGTTACGCCTGCTTTCTCCGCCGCAAGTGCAAAGTCTTTAACCTGACTGTAAATAATAAAATTCTCTAGTTGTTGGATGCTTGGTAATTCTATCATGCAAATTCCTCTCAATGATTATAAATATCTTTTTCTAAAACTTATTTCCCTAATAGTATATCACAATATTGTGCTCAGATTAAAATTTTTTATGATTTATTTCAAATAAAGTTGTATTGTCAACTAATTTTTAATTAAGAGTAAACAAAAAGGCCTTCCGATAAATTTTCGGAAAGACCTTTTTGTCGGAATTTTTTTCTAAGTTTGTAGTTATAAACTAAAAATTATTCATAAAAAAACTGCCATACATTATAAGTATGACAGTTTTTGTTTTGTATACTATTTTCCTTCAAGAATACTGCCGAGTGCTTTGAGAAAATCACCTTCAAATTCTTCAAATGTACCGGCATCGCATCTTTGTGCCAAAGATGGGTCTATCGGCAATGATGCGGTATTAGTGATATTGTATTTTTCAGCTTCTTCCTGCAGTTTGGACTGACCGAAAATATAGTGTTTTTCATTACAGTTAGGACAGATAAAATAGGACATGTTTTCCACAATGCCTAAAATAGGAATACTTAAAAGTCCTGCCATGTTAACGGCCTTTTCCACAATCATCGAAACGAGTTCTTGCGGCGTTGTAACGACGATTATGCCGTCAATCGGCAAGGACTGATATACTGTAAGCGGTACATCGCCCGTTCCCGGAGGCATATCGACGAACATATAATCGATTTCACCCCAGTTTACGTCCGACCAGAATTGTTTTACCACGCCGCCGAGAATTGGTCCGCGCCATACGACAGGGTCTGTTTCATTATCCAAAATCAGGTTCGTAGACATGATTTTTATGCCGGATTTAGTAACAGCAGGAGTCATGCCGAGTTCGGTACCCGTTACTTTACCTTTTAAATGAAATACTTTCGGAATGGAAGGACCGGTGATATCAGCATCGAGAACGGCTGTTTTGTAGCCGCGGCGCTGCATAGTCACTGCCATCATGGAAGTGACTAGGGATTTGCCGACACCGCCTTTACCGCTCATGACAGCAATAACTTTTTTTATATGTGAATTTGGATTTGCCGGAGCAAGCAGGCTCTGCGGTTCTGTACGGTCGCCGCAGGTTGCTCCGCAGCTGGAACAATCGTGATTGCAATTTTCGCTCATTGTTAATAGCACCTCTAGTTTAGATTAATGTCTTCATTATACTATAAATCCATTTTGCGTAAAAGTAAACTAATATATATATGTTCATTTTTCTTTGAAACTCAAAGAAAAATAAGAAAACCGATAAAAAAATGCCAGTTCGGCACAATATAATATAAAAAGAATTAGTTCTAAGTTTATTCTTATATTGCGCCGGGCAATTTTTCTTTGGAAAGCACAAAGAAAAGTTGCCGAAAAAGAAATGCCTTGAGTTCGTGCATTGCGTAGGCATTTTCACTTTAAAAAGAAAAATTTTTATCTATAACGTTAAAAACTCGTTACGCTTAAGCAGTTGAACTAAAACCATATCTAAAAAATTTTTTTTAATAGCTGAAGCTACCGTGAAAATCTCTAACGCAGACAAAGTTTCAGCACTATTATCACTTTATGCTGTCCTTCAGCTCATTCTTTGTTACTGCTGAATACCTAAAGGTACGAGCCGAATTCCAAATGTTTCAAGCCGTTGTACCGTCCCAAACAATATGAAGTTGCCTGTTTCCCAGCCGTCATCAT
>USIX01000031.1 GCA_900554895.1 uncultured Megamonas sp.
TGTGCCGAACCGGCACTCTTAAAAATTTTTTCTTTAAGTTCGTTTTCTTTAAAATTAAAAAAACGATAAATAGAAATTTTTTTTATATAAAGAAGTCAATATTAAATATTATAAATAAAAGACAGAAAAAGAGGTTTTATTATGAGTGAAATGAAAATCGGCAGTATTGGCATGGCTGAAACCGTAGTCAGCAGTCAAAATACAGCAAAAACCATGAGAAGCGGAATGCTTGATGTATTTGCAACACCTAGTATGTGTGCTTTGATGGAAGAAGCCGCCTGCAATGCAGTGAGCAGATATCTTGATGACGGCGAAGGAACTGTCGGCATAAGTTTAAATATAACGCACGACAGACCGAGCGCGATAGGCGCGAAAATTACGGCGACGGCAACGCTGACGGCGATTGAGGGGAGAAAACTCATTTTTGCCGTGGAAGCCAAAGACGGTGAAAATATAATCGGCAAAGGAACGCATGAGCGTTTTATTATAAACAATGAAAAATTTATGGCAAAATTGAATAAATAATAAAAAAAGATGATAGGCACGAAAAATGCTTATCATCTTTTGATTTTAGTAGATGGTTTTGTCCTGCTTCTGGCTGAAGGCGTTAAAAGTCTTTATAGTAATATCACGGTCATTTTGAGTCAGTTCCAATACTTTGCCGTCTTTGCAGTTATTTTCGATGAATTTATAAATAAAATCATCGCGAAATCCAATATCGGCAGCATCCTTTGCAGTATTGCCATAATAAACTTTTTTGATATTTGCCCAGATAATGGCGGACAGACACATTGGGCACGGATAGCAGGATGTGTATAAAGTGCAGCCTGTCAAATCATGTGTGTTTAAATTCCGACAAGCATCCCGGATGGCTTCAATCTCGGCATGGCAGGTCGGGTCATGATTTATGAGTACGCGATTATGTCCTCTGCCGATGATTTCACCGTCTTTGATTACAACGGCGCCGAATGGACCGCCTTCGTTCGTCTGCAGATTGCTGTCGGCTTCCTGTGCGGCAAGAGCCATAAATTCCTGTTTGTACATAAAACCGCTCCTTTTGGTTAAATTTTGCATGAATATTATAACACAATGCGTTGACATGTACTAATATATGCTATTATAATAATGCAGGTTTATTTTTTATAATTTTAGAAAGCGAGGCTGTCATGAAAAAATTTTATGATGTAGAGGAAAAAGTACCTCTTTTGCAGGCTGTACCGCTCAGTTTACAGCATTTGTTCGCAATGTTCGGTTCGACGGTGCTTGTGCCGTTTCTGCTGCATGTAAATCCGGCAACGGCTCTGTTTATGAACGGTATCGGTACTATTTTGTATCTGATTATCTGTAAGGGCAGACTGCCTGCATATCTGGGCTCCAGTTTTGCATTTATTTCTCCTGTACTTGCCGTGCTGGCAACCAGCGGTATGAGCTACGGTGATGCACAGGGCGGTTTTATTGCTTTTGGTATATCGTTTATTATTTTATCTTTTGTTGTGGGTAAAGTCGGTACAAGCTGGATAGATGTTATTCTTCCGCCGGCTGCCATGGGAGCTGTCGTTGCCGTTATCGGTCTTGAGCTTGCACCGCTGGCGCTTGATATGTCCGGTTTTGTCAGCAATACAATGGAGTCGCAGGGCATACCGAATGAACTTGCTATGATTACATCGGTATTCACGCTCGGCGTGGCGATACTGGCTTCCGTTGTTGGCCGCGGTTTTTTGAGTGTAATTCCTGTATTAATCGGTGTAGTAGCAGGTTATATCATGGCACTTTGTCTTGGCATCGTTGATTTATCCGCCGTGGAAAATGCGCCGTGGGTACAGATACCTACGTTTTACGAACCGAGCTTTAATCCCCATGCTATCATGATTATCATGCCGGCATTGTTTGTTGTATTTGCTGAACATATCGGTCATGTTGTTGTTACGAGCAGTATCGTAAACCGTGATTTAATTAAAAATCCTGGTCTAAACCGTTCGCTGTTTGCCGATGGTCTTTCCAATATGATTTCCGGTTTCGTCGGTTCTACGCCGAATACGACTTACGGGGAAAATATGGGCGTTATGGCGATTACGCGTGTCTACAGCGTCTGGGTAATCGGCGGAGCTGCCGTATTTGCGATTGTATTTTCCTTCGTCGGCAAGATTGCGGCGCTTATTCATTCCATTCCGGTACCGGTAATGGGCGGTATCAGCGTTCTGTTATTCGGTGTAATTGCCTGCTCCGGTATTCGTATGCTGATTGAAAAGAAAGTCGATTATACAAAAACGAAGAACATGATTTTGACTGCCGTTACCATGATTAGCGGTCTCAGCGGTGCAGCCGTGAATGTAGGTCCCGTTCAGCTCAAAGGCATGGGTCTTGCCGTTGTCTGCGGTATGATTATAAGTATCGTATTTTACGTTTTTGCCAAACTCGGTTTGGATAATAAAGAGTAATAAAAAAGGAATTGTCGTAGATATTTTAAAACGACAATTCCTTTTTTTATTTTTAAGAGTGCCCGTTAAGCACAATATAATATTAAAAGAAATTTTTAAATTACCGTGGACAGTACGAGCGTCATGCAGATTGCCACGATGGAAGCAAGGCACGTTGCCAATGTATATGATTTTAAAGCATCAATAACAGAGATACCGAAATATTCCTTTACAATCCAGAAGCCGGAGTCGGTTACATGCGAGAAGCAGATGGCACCGGAACCTACAGCAAGGGCAACGAGCGCAGGGTCAAGTCCCGGATACTGCGGCAATACAGGCAGTACGATACCAGTGGCAGTCATCATGGCAACGGTGGCGGAACCTACGGAAAAACGCATCATGGCAGCAACAAACCATGCCAGAATGAGAGGACTTAAACATCGCCTCACAAACACAACGGCAAACATCAACAATAAGTTTACCTTTTTCTTCACCAATATGTGCTACTGCTACACCGAAAAAACAACTAAAAAAGATAATTTGCAACATATCGCTTTTAGCGCAGGCTTCAACAATATTAGTTGGAATAATATTTAATAAGTGCATGGAGATGCTGAATGACTCTGCCGTAGCCGCAGCATTGGCTCCGGCAGCTGCTCCGATAGACGGAAGAGAAACGCCCACACCCGGTTGGAGAATGTTTACCACAACCAGCCCGACAATGAGTGCCAGACAGCTTGCCACTTCAAACCAGATAATCGCCTTGCCGCCGAGACGACCGAGTTTTTTGAAATCGCCCGTTCCGGCAATACCGACAATAAGCGTACTGAAGATAAGCGGGACGACAATCATTTTAATCATGCGAATGAAAGCATCGCCGAGTGGTTTAAGCTGAGAGCCTACTTCTGGCAGGAAATAACCAAAACATGCACCTAACAGTAATCCTAAAAAAATTTGTGTTGTTAAACCCATACGTATTTTTTTCAAGTAAATAACTCCTTTTCTCATTAATTTTGCATAATTAAACTATTAACACTAATACAGTTCTATATATTATTACACTATTTTATTTTAGTCAATGTATATATAATTGGAAAATATATACAAAATAAATGTAATTTTTTTCAGGTCAATTATTGCATATAAAATTTAAATTAAACTAAAAAATGATATAAGAAACTTTGCTTTTCTTATGCACATTATAGCAACGCCAGAAAAGACTACAAGGATAAACTACGCAGCTTACGCTGTCCTTGTAGTCTTTTCTTCTGTTGCTATTTTTTATGTGCGAAAAGCGACAAAAAACGGTCGCTGGTTAAGAGGTGATTAGATGAAAAGGAAACGGTTGATATTTGCCTATCACGATTTTATAAAACAAGGTAAATACAATTCAGCTCATACAGTTTTACAACTGTTGATAAGAAAAAAAGTAGTTTTAGGATTAGGTGATGATGATTTTGAAGTTGAAAAATTAGCATACAAAATAGGACTTACAGTATCTTATGGTTATAGATACAATAGCACGCACATTTATTTACAGGAGTGATAAAAATGAACAGAATTATCAGTTGTAACGGTTTTTTCGCAACTATTAATTATGAAGCAGGCAGTAAAATAAGTTTTGAGCAATCTGATTTGTTTCTATCGCATGATATCGGCAGATTTATAACATCAGGTGATGTTTTCCAAAAGGTTGCAGATTGCATCAGCTCCTTCTTAAAGTCTGATTGGGGCTGTATACATGGAGATGATATACCGCTAAACAATGAAGCTTTAAAAACGGGCGACAGGATTTTAGGAGCGTATATGATAGATAAAACAAAGATATGGATTATCGCTGACGCCAATAATGAACCTCAAAGACGAATTATTACGGTGCTATTTCCAAGTGAATACTGAGTGATAGAAGGAAAATCCTTCTATCACCAATGAAAGGATAATGAAATGCTTAATATAAATGAATTGGACAGTGATATAACCAAAATAAAAGATGTCTCTCGAATTGAGAGAATGATAAAAATGGAAAATGAAATATTTGAAGATATGTACCGGTTAATGCTCTACGATGACAGCCGGTCCAACAAGGAAAACAACAATGTAGTAAAGGCATATCTTACATCACAAATTAAGGCTTTAAATCATCTTCAAAAATTGCTGGACAAACATAAACCTGCTTTTGATGAATTGGAAAAAACCCGACAGGAAAAGAAAAAGGAAGCTGACAGGGAAAAGAAACAAAATGAAGATGTTAAATCTAAAAATGATACCGATAAAAATGATGAAATGAATTTATTTGATGAAAACGAAACGGAGTGTGTAAAATGAAAGTTTACGGTGTAGGGCGGTTAACACGGAACGTTGATGTTATGTACAGTGCAAGCGGTGTATGCGTAGCAAAATTCGGGCTTGCGGAAAACATCTATAACAACAAAACAAAAGAAAGTACAGCTCAATTTTACAATATAGTGGTATTTAACAAATTAGCTGAAAGGATTGGTAATCTGAACCTTGGAAAAGGCGACAAACTTCAAATAGAAGGTTATCTGCAAATACAGGATTATCTAGATAAAAAGGGCGACAAACGGAAATACACCCAAATTATATTAAGTGGTTTTGAATTATGCACCACAAAGAAACAAGATACCGAAAATAAATGATATATAAACAGTGTAAGAAGGCTTATCGCCTTCTTACACTAAAAGAAAGGATATTTATCATGAAGAATATTTTTAGCGTTAAAATCGGCTCAGAAGCCTATTATTCCACCTATGAAGAAGATGGCACAACGTTTATGTTCATTAATAAAAATATTGCATATTGCACAAAATGTAATTGTAGATTTCAATTTGATTTTTATTATCTCTATAGCTGTATCGATCAAATAAGTTGTCCTAAATGTGGCAGAAGGTATTATAACAACGAGATTGTCTACAGCAATGTTTACAATAGCCATTTACCTTATAAAACGGAAATAAAAATTATCGAATACAAAACAAAGTTGCAACTCAAAATAAACTATAAGGCAATGAGTTTAAACGATAAAGATTTGTATGCTAAAGTCTATGATATTAAAGAAATTTATACTTTTGATATACTAAACAGCTCATCTTCATGGGAAAAACATTATCCAAATGATGATGAAAAGCTGTTACATGAATACCAGGATATAGGATATCTGACGGATTACGAGAACTTACAGGAAAAAACGGCGTTATGGTTTTTCTCTATTAATCATGCTACTAAAAAGAAGATACCTCTTAGCAGAATTTTGAAAATCCTGCGTCAGAAGATTAATCAAAAGGAACGTCAATTACACGGCTTTTCAAAAAGAAATATGTATATAGATAATGTTTCGCAAAAACATCGTCTTTTTGCCAATATATTAAATCTAGCACACAAGGTCAGGTTTTGGGACAGTGATAATATATCTTACGGCGATGATTTCCCTGTTTTAAAGAAAGCTTTTATTGATACAGTCATAAAGCAAAACTTTGAAAAACAGGCTTTTGAGCTGATGAAAGAAAAAGATATGACATATCATCAAGCAATCTTTTCCGCATTATCCCTGCCGTACAGAAAAAACATTTTAAAATGTTTTTCTTATGATAATCTATACTTCCTATTGCCTATATATTCCATAAAAGATACTAAGATTGCTGATACTATGCTTACTATTTATGATAAGCACCTATACAAAGACCAGTATACGGCGTGGAATACAGTTGTTAAGAATTATACTGAACAGCTACGGAAAACATGTGAGTTCATAAATGTCTTTTATCTGAACTTTTACCGAAACATGAAGCTTACTGATATTTTAAAGAAAGACTATAAACTTAAAGATATTATGAACTTATGGCATACAGCCAATAATGACACCAAAAGCAAGTTTATGCAGGAAAAAGTACGATTTAAAGATTTGCATGACTGGCTCGCTATAAATGTTGCCAAACAGCCGGACCAAGAAATTAATTTCGATTTGCCTCAAAACATATTAAACAGATTTAATTTATATATGATGAACAGCAAATTTAAAAGCACCTGCATAAATAAATACAGTCATCTAAAATATGTTGCTCAAAATCTTAAAAACTGTTCTGCCGGATATAAGGATAGAATATCAGAAAAACTTCAACTTGTTGTGATAAGTGATGATACAGGAAAACCGAAAGTTCTGCTGGAAGTGAAAGAAAACGCTATTGTACAGGCAAAACTCTTTAATAACGTATCTGTAAGAAATGATATTGTGCTGAATAAGCTGGTTTTAGAGTTTGCTAAAGAAACAAGACTTGATATAGAAACAACAGATATACAGCAACCAGAAAATGATATAGCAGAAGCCATAGCTTAATGTTTCAGGCAGGGCGTTTGCCCTGCTTATGATATAAACAAAATCCTTCGGATTTTTAAAAGAAATGATATAAGAAATTTTTATCGCTTTTCTTTTTCGCACTATAATGTCATTCATTCCGAAAAGCAAGGGTAAACGGTGCAGCTTGCGCTGCCCTTGCTTTTCTCCCTTCTGCCATTATCTAAAGACGTGCGAAAAGCGACAAAAAAATGGTCGCTGAGGTAAATACTAAGATTACATAAAGAGAGGTTTTAAAAATGAAAGATTTATATGTGAGAGTTTATTTAACAAACATGAGAAAATACAATGAAGGTCAATTAATCGGTGGCTGGGTTGATGTTTCCACTGATACAGATTGGAGCAAAGAATTAAAGAATTTTTGCCGTATCGGTATCGGTAAAGATGATGTTTTCGGCGAAGAATATTTTATCAGTGATTATGAAACGAATATAAATGATTTGAACATCAGTGAGTACACATCAATTTCAGAGCTTGAAAACGTAGCTGAATTTATAGAATACGTAAATCTTAATGACTTACAAGATATAGCAAATGAACTCATTGAAGCGATCGGTGGCATAGATATTTATAGACTTATGCGGTTGCTTGAGAATGAACAATATGTCTATATTGCCGATGCCGGTGATGATGAAAAACTCGGTGAATACATCATAGAAAATGATGCAAAATACAGCAGTTTATCTGATGATATAAAGCATTATTTAGATAAAGAAGCGATCGGTAGCGATTACTGTATAAATAACGGTGGTATATATCAGAATGGCAATTATATTGAACTTTTAGGCTGATTGAAAATGCAGTGCTGAACAACATTCAGCACTGCACATTAAAGAGGTGTATTGAAATGAATGTAACGTTATATATCAAAGGCAAAAATGAAAACCATACCGAAAATTTTAAAATCAGCAAAAGCAGGAACTACAGTTATTTTCAAAAAGCTCTAAAAGGTTTTCATGAACTCAAAGGCACGGTATTTATAAAATACTTTGCAACAAACATGTTTAAGATTGCGGGCATTGTAGAGGGCTATATAATCGTTGTAGAAGGAGAAAAATTAAATGCTTGATATACAAAAAGAAATTAACAATATAGATAAAATTATACAAAATTTATATGAAATAAAGCTGGAATTGAAAATACTAAGTTTTAGACATGATGATAAATTCAAAGAAAGATATCTGAAACATAAATTGTATAAACTTGGTACGCTGATAGAAAAAGAGGTGAGATTATGAAAAAATTATCAAGAAAATATATGAGAGAAAACTTTCATAAACTGGGCGTTGTTCAATTCGGCTACCGTATTCCAGCCGACAAGCCAATAACTGAAGCTCTAAAAGAAGCAATGATAAGTTTACGGAAGAACTATGATTTAAAAAATGTTACCATGAACAATGTGATATATACCTCTGACAGTTTTATTCGGATGCGAAAAAACGGTACGTATTCTCAAGTCTTTTTAAAAAAAGGTTTTGTTATCTATATTCATGAGAATATTCTTTATGCTGGACAAGTACAGAAAGAAGAATATGGTGATATAAAGCTCTATCTGCTGTTAGGAGCATTTTACAAGGTAAACTAGGATAGGGCAGTCAATCTGCCCTATCTATGATATAATAAGAATGAGGTGCATACTATGACAAAACAAAAACGCAAAGTGTATCGACTCAATGACTTTTTCTTTAAAAATTTGATGGGCGATGAGAAAAGAAGCAATCTGACGCTTAGATTTTTAAATCTTATATTGAACCGAACCGGAGAAAACGCCTTTAAAAGCATACAATTTCTAAAAACGGAACAAGACCCGCTGACAAAAGACGGAAAGTTATCCATTCTTGATGTTAAAGCAAGCGTTGATGATAAAACATTCGTCAATATAGAGCTTTAAGTATCAAGACAGAATTATATAATTAAACGTTCTATGTTTTATATATCCCGAATATTTTCCGAACAGGCTGTAAGAGGTCATGACTATGATGAGCTCAAGCCTGTAATCGGCATAAACCTGTTAGATTTCAACTTGTTTGAAGAACTATCAAACTGGCATAATACGGCAAACTTTACAGTGAAAGGAATAGAAGAACCTATAACAGACTGCATTACAATGCACTTTCTTGAATTGCCGAAACTCAAATTTAGTGATATAAAGAAAGCTAAACGACTAGAAGCATGGGGCGCATATTTTTCCGGTGTATCTGATGAAAAGGAATTGGAGGTTTTATGTATGAATGAACCTTTATTAAAAGAAGCGTTATCTTATGAACAGGCTTTTACCAATAAAGATCCACAATAATTATCTCTGATACATTCAATTGCTTCAGTTTCATTACCATCACACCAATGTACACCTTTACGACATGCAGTTACTAATTTTTTCATTGCCTCTTCTGAAATTTTTCCTGTAAAAAACAACTCCATTACAACTTCTGTAACAGAATTTAAACCCCTACCAATATTATGACAACTCATTTTAACACCTTCTATCTAAATTGTTTTTATATTATCATGATACTATATATCTAAGCAAAAAAATAGATGAAAATAAAAATAAGCTACCTGTAATGGCAGCTTATTTTTTACTTTATAGGAGGAGTTAGAAAAGTATCAAGCAATTTAACATAAGCCTTCTTCTTCGGCTATTCGGCGACGTTCCTCTTTGGGGAGAGAATTGAGATAATCGATTGCAGCATCAAACTCTTCATCAGAAATGAGCATTCCGCCGTCGCCATTTTCGAAAACGACAATAGGGTCAGCGTCGTCTCCTAAATCAAAAATGTCATAGTTTTTTTGTTCTTCTTTCATTAGTATACCTCTCAGCAGTTAACAGTTTCTCCGAGAATGTTTACTTTGTTAGCAGCAGCCAGCTCGTCGATGAGCTGTTTAGTTACTGTTGTGCCGGAAGAATATGTTTTACCATTACAGGAGATATCTTTTTTCAGTGTTTTGTTTAAATACAGTTTATAGGACATACTCAAATCGTGATTAGCTTTTTTTACAGGAGGAGCTACTGTTTCTGTTTTAATTTTCACCTGTTCCGGTTCAGTTTTTTTTACCGGCTCTTTGGTATTATCCATATCTTTAACTTTAACTATGGTATAATCCTTTGCCAGTATATCTATGTTTTGGATATCGATATCTTCTTCACAGTAATAGGCTACTTTACAGCTTAAAATATCACCGTTTTCATTTATGGTGTATTCTTTTACTTTGCCATATCTTTCGCCGTTTTTAATACAATCCGTATCTACTACCTTGATTTTATCCTGTAAGATTTTATCTATAAAGTCAGGTTTAATTTCGCGATAAGAGATAATATCTTTGGAAGACATAATCATAATGTTGGTATCGTTGATACCGATAATTTTCTGGAACGGAATAACTTTGAGTTCTTCGGTCGGATAGTAATATTTCTCCGGAGTTTTACGGGCAAGTCCTAAAGCGATAACTTTTTTACCTGCTCCGTCTATAATTATATCATCTGCTACTCCGACTACAATGCCTTCCGTGATACTTGTGATTGGTTTCAATAATGCTTTGCTTTCATACTTCATTTAAAAAATCTCTTCTTTCTATTAGGATTATTTTTATTTACAGGATTACCCGGCAAGCCGTTTTTATCCGGTAACATATTTTTACAGTCTGGATAGTTATCGCAACTCCAGAACGGTTTTCCTTCATGACTAAATTTTTTCTTCATATAACCTTTGCGGCATTTTTTACAGGAAATTATTACCGGCTTACCATTGTGATCTGAAAAAATTCCATTCTTACATTTTGTCTCATCTTCTGCAAAGAAGCTTTTACATATCCAGTACTTTTGACCATTCTTCTTTGAAATAACCTGTCTTAATATGTTATTACAATACGGACATCGTGGAACATCAATGTTAAGTTTTAAGTTTTTGGCGACACGCAATGCTTCATTTATTATTGTAAGTTGTCCGTTTATAAAATTTTGTACACTTCCTGTACCGTCTGCAATTTTAGCAAGTTGATTTTCCCATACGGCTGTTATATCCGGCGTTTTCAGAAAACTTGGCAAGACTTCATAGATGGTTTCACCGTATTTAGTAGGAACAAGATTTTGTTTATCCTTTTCTATAAAGTTCTTGTCTAAAATTTTATCAATGATCGCTGCTCTTGTCGCTTCCGTTCCGATACCGGATACATTTTTAAGTGTAGCTTTAAGTTTAGGATTTTGAACAAACTTGTCTATTTTTTTCATCGCCTCTAAAAGCGTTGCCGTTGTAAATCTCTTCGGCGGTTTTGTTACAGCTTCTAACAAATTTGTTTTTATAGCTACTACTTTATCACCTTTACTGCATACAGGAAGAATATTTTCTTCAGAGGTTTTATTATCAGAATATAATTTCTTCCAGCCAATTTCTAAAACAGTTTTACCGGATGCCGTAAAAGTTAAATCATTGCAGGTTATTTCAACAGTTGCTTTATTGTAGATATGCGGCTTGTAAAACTGGGCAATATAACAGGTAGCAATCAAGGTATAAATATTTTTTTCACTATCGGATAAATTTTCAAATTCGCAAGGCTTTGTTGTAGGAATAATAGCATGATGTGCTGTTATCTTCTTATTATTCCATGCCTTACTTTTTGTCCCGGTATCTGTTTCGGCAACAAGTTTTTGGAAACTTTCATTGATACCGGATAGGTTGTTGAGAATTTCACCGGCATCAACAAATTGGTTTTCTGGCAGATAACTACAGTCTGAACGAGGATATGTAGTTAATTTTTTTTCATATAGTGATTGCACTGTATCCAAAACCATTTGCGGGTCATAACCGAATTTCTTTCCGGCAAAAAGTTGAAGGTCAGATAATGAATATGGAAACAGTTGATATTCGGTTTTCTTTTCCACTTTATAGTCTGAAATAATTCCCATAGGTGCAATTTTTAGTTTGTTTACGATAGCTTCTATTGAGGCTTTGTCTGTTACATAGTCATTTACTTTTATCTCATCGGGAATTTTCAATTTGGTTTTTATCTCAGCAGATTGGTGCTTAAAAACTGCTTCTAAAGAATAATGTGTTACCGGTTTGAAATTTCGAATTTCATTTTCTCTTTGAACTACAAGAGAAAATGTCGGCGTCATAACTCTGCCGATGTTGATACTTGTCGTAAGCCCGTTTTCTCTGCCAAGTATGGTATAAGCTCTTGTGAGGTTTATTCCAACAAGCCAGTCGGCTCTTGTTCTTGCCTCAGCACTTACATATAAATTTTGAAATAAACTGTCGTCTTTTAAATTATCCAGTGCATACAAGATGGACTTTTCATCTAGTGCGTTAAGTAAAATTCTTTTTACGGGTTTTGTATTATTTAGATGAATAAGTGTTTCATGGATTAAAAGCTCACCTTCTCTATCCGGGTCGCCGGCGTGAACTATCTCATCAGCAATATCGACAAGTCCTTTTATAATGTCGAATTGTTTTATGCAGTCTTTTTTTACAGTGCGCTCCCATTTTGTCGGAATAATCGGCAATGTTTCATATTCCCATTTTGCATATTTGGGGTCAATCTGTTCAGCGGATTTTAATTCCAGAATATGTCCGAACTGCCAGGTTACTGTATCGCTGCCTACGCTGATAAAACCGTCGGAGCGTTCCATAAATATTTTATTTTTCTTGGCTAGAACTTTCGCTATCTCTGTCCCCATAGACGGCTTCTCTGCTATGAACAATCTCATCTACAATCACCTCACTGTCCTCATCTTCGATAGAAGATTCATTTGTTAGTGAATTATTCGTCACAATCGGATTTTCTTCAACTTCTTTCAATAAGGTATCTTTTTTAAGAGATATAGTATCAGCCGTTTTGTTAACATCTAAATCTTTTATATTTACATTCTTACTCTTTAAGGCTATAGCCAGTCTTTTTACATCCAGGAAATCTTTTTCCTGTTCCAAATCAAAGATATCTTTATCTATTTTTACTTTTTCGTTTTTCTTGCCGGCAAGAATTTTTTGCAGCCGTTCAATAGAACGTGCTACTGTATCTTGTTTTGTCTTTAATCCGACAATTTTCAGCTCACATTTTTTATATCGGGCTTCAACGTCTTCAAAGATATTTGGATTCATTTATTCTGTATTCCCTCGCTTTCTGTCTGAAAAAATGCAGCTGACTGTCATCTAATAGATTATCTCTAATGGAAACGGCAATACCGATTAAAAGTTTTACGTCGATATCTTCCGGTAAGCCTACATCATCGAAAATATTTGCTATGAGTTTTAACTTACATCTCTTTTCTTTTTGTATCAGATGGTTCATCTTCTCATACAAAATATCCTGTCGCAGTTTGTTTTCTTCTATCTGCTTATTTATCCCCTGCAACTTTTTATTGCAGTCGTAAAGTTGTCTTTCAATTTTTTCTTCACTCTTCATAATCTAATAATATGACATGAGAAATAATTCGTAAATACAAACGCCCCAAAACGCCTCAAAACGCCCCGAAACGCCCCAACCATGAGACAAGAGAAAATGATACAATAAAAACAAGGAATTTTAGAATGTTCACTTTACCATTTATTTCATAAATGGATAAAAACAAAACAGGACAAGGATTTTGCCACTCGCAAAGCTCGTTGAACTGAAAGTTATATGAACTGATTTAAAGGAGTAAAAAACGTATGTTAAAAGATGGAATTGAAGGTATGTCGAGATTTGAATTAAAAGATATTGCAGTTGACATTGCAAAAATAATGTCATCGTTTGCGTTGGTTATGATAGGCGTTAATCTGATAAAACATTTTATTTTTACCAGACAGGCAGCAGTCTATTATGCGGATAAAGTTACCAAATCCTATGAAATATTTTCTGTCTATAATATAGTTTCCATCCTGATTTTTATAATTCTCTGTCGGTTTGTCTGGCATAAATTGAAATGTTACCTTCCAAAAAAGCAGCGTATAAATTCTGTAAAACTTACGCATGATTTTTTTCTGGTAAACGCTGTAACCATTTTGTATGTTATTTTTTTCTGTTTGTATGGATGTTTTATCTTTATTATAGATTATGCCTCTGTGCCTTTAGTATTTTTAGCTACGATAATATACGCCGGCGTAATCACAATAAATATACTTTCCTGCTGCTATGTTTTCATTAAATATTTTTATGTATTCATTAAAGCTAGATAGTCATTTTTTATCTTCAAACAATAGTTAAATTTTTATAGATAAGGAGGTTTATGAGATGGCTTTTTATCACTGTTCAATCAAAACACCAAAATCCAGAGACGGAAAATTTGTACCAGGTCAAAAACATGCTGACTATATAAACCGTGAAGGCGAGTATAAAAATTATGACGATAAAACAGAAATAGCAGCCGCACACGCACAGTACATTAACCGGCAAAATGATTTTGCCAAAGAAAATTTTGTAAAAAAACACGGACAGTGTGTATACAAAGCCAATAGACTTCCCAAATGGGCGGATGGCAGCGCATCCAAATTTTTTCTCGCAGCCGATATTCACGGCAGACGTAACAGTCTGTCTTATCGTGAGTTTGAAATTGCGCTTCAAGAAGAACTTACATTAGAACAGAATATCGAAATTGTAAATACTATATTAAACAAGTATAAATATTTTCAGGATAAATATTATGCGCTGGCAATTCATGATAAACAGGCGACACTCGACAGCGGCAAAAAGCAAATTCATTGTCACATTATGGTTAGTGATAAAATAATCGACGATAGAGAACATACAAACGAACGACCGGCAGAGCAATTTTTTAAGACGTATTGTCCGGTAAACACGGAAAACGGCGGAGCAAAAGTTGACAGGCATTTTTCTAAGGACTCTTTCGGCAAAAACGTAACGGCATTCAGGAAATTTTACTGTGACGTAACAAATGCCGTTTTCAAAAAATACGGCATAGATAAGAGTATTGATTACAGAAGTCTTAAGATGCAGCGTGAAGAAGCTTTGCGTCAGGGCGATTATGTTAAAGCCGAAATATTAAACAGAGAGCCGGAAAAATATTTAGGTCCGATTGTATCCGGTGATAAAAACAATCCCGTAGTGCAAAATCTTTTAGAATGCAGAAAGCTTCGTTCTGAGAGAGAAAATCTTATCCAGGCAGCTAATGAGCAGGAAAAGATTTTAAAAGACGCGCAATTCATCTCAAAAATAAATAAAAGTGTAAACGAAGCTGACAATATTATTCGAAAAGATTATTCGATAAAGTCAGCTCAGATTGTCACGCTTAAAAACAGCATTTTATTTTTGACAAATCAGGTTACTGAAGCCAGAAAAAATGTTTTGACGTATGACGCTGCTAAGAAACTGGCTAAATATAATTTGATGAACAAAGATGAAAAAACTTTAATGAACAAATTATATACACTGCAAAAACAGGAACGAGAGCTTCAGTTTGAAATCAAAAATACCGAAAACACTACGAATGAATTGTCTGCAAAGCTGGAAACTATTCAAAAATGTATCAGCGGTCTTAAAGTGCAGTTGCGTCCTGTTAACAAAAAATTCAATGAAACATATTGGAAATCTAAGATTACTAAAAATGCCAACTGGCTACTAAAAGAAAACGCTCCGTTCAGAGATAAACTAGAACTTCTTCAGCAAAATCTTGATGAACAGACAGCAAAATTCAGGGAGCTTACAGTAGCCAATATTAAAAATCTGTATAAAGAAGCATACTCGGCTAAAGAAGTTAAATCTGTTCTGGATAATCTTATTATAAACGTAAAAAATTCTATAGCTTACAAAGAGCAGGAATATAAATCGCTTTTATCAAGAGTTGTCTCTCCTGCACGTGCTAGAGAAATGGCTCTTGATGTATTCACTAATCATCAATTCAAAGAGCTCAGACAAACAAAAAAAGAAATTCAGAAAGAAAAAGTTCGTCTGGAAAAAGATGCACAGCCGATTTTAACTAAAAAAGATTATGCTCAGCGTGTCGGCGATAGTGAGTTGCTTAATGAATGCGACATTGAACTTAGTAAATTCGTTTCAGCATATAAAGAACAGTTAGCTAAAGAGAAAGTTATGCAGGGTAAATTTAACGAGCTGGATAGACTTTGTAATACGCCGCAGGGACAGGAAAAAATTCAAAGTATCATTGATGGCATTCTGACGAAAAACAGCAGTATTAAAGTTCAATTTGATACAGTCAAATCTTCACTTTCTTCACTCAAAACAGAACTTAAAAATCTTACATCCTTATCTGTAGGTGTTAATAATCAGGTTCGTCTTGACCAAAATTCCAATACCAAATACTTCATAAAAGAAACCGCCGGCATGAATGTTACGACTAGCGGAAGCAGTATAAGTTCATCGACAAACCAAGATATAAAAATTTTAGCACAGGCTTTTAATGGTATGGAAGAAGTTGCTCCACTCATCGCCCGTATAGACGATAATACAGATGAAATCTTAGATTATACACATCTAAGTACGGTTGATAAAAAAGCTAAACAGACAGCCAGTATCTTAAAAGAATTTTCATAAATGAAAGAATGATATTATGTTAACTATATATTTTCAAGATATAAATGAAATTCGTGTATATCTTGAGCGTCCATATTTTTTATCTTGAAAAGATAAAAATAGTCTAACAGGCTTTAGAAAGGATGAAATAATATGAATTTGAGAACTATATTTATAATGTATATAATATGTACTATTTTAATAACCATTAGTACTATAGGAATGTTTTTACTTGATAAAAATAGTTCTGTTTTATTTATGTTAGGATTAATTATAGTTGATATGATAACACTAACATTAATGTTTGAACTTTATAAACTGATAGATAAAGACTGGACAAAGATATTTGATTTACAAAAAAGATCGATGAAGAAAAAAATATATTGATTACTTTATTGAAAAATTTAAGATAAAGATAATTTGTATTGATAACGAAATACATTTTACATCGGCTTATGAGTTTGAAACAATATTTAATACTGCAGAATCTTTAATGATAATAATAGAGAAAATAAAAAAGAGTAATGATTTAACCAAATACGAGAATTTGATTGATAATCGAATAACATTTATGATAACAATGTTAAAAGAATACGAAAATTTTTGGGATAATTACTTTACTTCACGTGAAGGAACAAATAACGTTTCAGAAGAAATATTAAAAAAAGAGCAATAAGAATATGATATGATAAAAAATAAGTATAATATTTTGAAGATATTACAATTTTTAGAAATGGAATTTGCTAAAATTGTAATTTACAGGAGCTAATATGAAGAAAAAATTTTATGCCGTGAGAAAAGGTATTACTACAGGTGTCTTTCAATCGTTGGAAGAATGTAAAAAACAGACTTTAGGTGTAAAAGGTTCTGAATATAGAGGATTTCCTAAATTGGAACAAGCTGAGTTATATCTTAAAACAGGTGCAGATTTAAAAGAACAGACAGATGATAGATATTACATCTATGTTGATGGTTCTTATTCAATAAAAAGTAACTGTTTTGGCTGGGGAATTGCTGTTTATCATCATGGATATTTGATTGAAACATTAAATGGATTTGGACGGAACGAATTGAAAAATCTAGCAGGAGAATTGCAAGCTGCCAGAGAAGCTGTAAATTGGGCTATAGAAAATAATAAGAAGGTTGTTATCTGTTATGATTTCAACGGCATTAGAGATTGGGTATATGATGTTAAACAAATTAAACATCGTTTCGTTGGCAGATATATCCGGTTCATGAAAAAACATCTTGACCGTATCAATTTTAGAAAAGTGCCGGCTCATTGTGGTATTGGTGGAAACATGTTGGCAGATAGACTAGCCAAACAAGCAATAAAATTTCATGCCAGCACTACACCATATATACCGCCTGGTACAATTTCTTCTGAGCAATATGTAAAAAAATTAAGAGAAAGATATTATGTATCTACCATAAATAATTATGAAAACATATCAAATTATGTTAAAAGATTACGTCAATTTTTATAACATCTACAAAAAAAGGTGATAACATGCGAAAAGTTTTTACTCAAGAAGAATTTGAAAAATTAACATCTGTGATTATTTTGACTACTGATTATGTCGATTATGACTATTATGCAGTCTATATCCCTAAAATAGAAGGACCGGAGTTATATTTTTATAATGAAAATGATGGTAACTATTACAGTGTAGAAGATATACACTATGTTTTAGGAAACAGTATCAATCCTAATCACGATATTTATATGGATACAGTTTTAAAAGAATTTGAAATGAGATTTTAATACTTTGATATAAAAATAAGCTGTTACAAATTAATGTAACAGCTTATTTTCATTGAGTTACTTTATCGTATTCTTGTTATAAATTTAACCATAATTTTGCAACTGTAAAAGAACAACATATCATATAGAACAGATAGGACAAACTGCTTTCATACACGTAAAACTAAATATCGAACCACCAAGGCGGGGGTTCACTTAGATAAAGATACCACACCAATCCCACGCTGACTTTTGCTCAACCAATACAGCCGGAGGGCTGGATAACAAGAAAAGGCGGTATGCGCCCCGTGGAGGGGT
>USIX01000032.1 GCA_900554895.1 uncultured Megamonas sp.
GTACCAGTAATTTGCCCAAGAATATGTTCAGGAAGCAATGAGCAAATAATTTTAAATTTTATTTAGGTGGGGATTAAAAAATGTTAAAGAAAACAAAAGTCGTTTGCACAATGGGTCCAAACTATGATAAAGGCGATGGCCTTTTAGAAAAAGTTATTGAAAACGGCATGAACGTTGCTCGTTTCAACTTTTCTCATGGTGATTATGCTGAACATGAAGCACGTATCAATCAGGTAAAAGAAACTGCTAAGAAACTCAATACTACTGTTTCCTTAATGCTTGATACTAAAGGACCTGAAATGCGTCTCGGCGATTTTGCTGAAGGAAAAGTATTCCTTAAAGCAGGTAATAAATTTACTTTAACTAATGAAGATATTCCAGGCGATGAAACTCATGTTTCCATTAACCACAAAAAACTTTACACAGAAGTAAAACCTGGTAACACTTTATTACTTTCTGATGGTCTTGTAGGTCTTCATGTTGATGAAATCGTAGGCAAAGATATCGTTTGCACGATTTTAAATGACGGCCCTATGAGCACTCGTAAACGTGCAGCAGCTCCTGGCGTATCTCTTGGTCTTCCTGCTATTTCTGAACAGGACAGAAACGATATCATTTTCGGTATTGAACATGATATGGATTTTGTTGCTGCTTCCTTCATTCAGCGTGCTGAAGACGTTGAAGCTATCCGTTCTTTAATCAAAGAACATGGCGGACACATGGAAATTATTTCCAAAATTGAATGTGTTGAAGCTGTTAAAAACATTGATGCTATCATTGCTGCATCTGACGGTATCATGGTTGCTCGTGGTGACCTCGGTGTTGAAATGCCGGCAGAAGATGTTCCGCTTATTCAGAAAGATATCATCAAAAAATGCAACAAACTCGGCAAACCGGTTATCGTTGCTACTCAGATGCTTGAATCCATGACTGCTAATCCGCGTCCTACTCGTGCAGAAGCTTCCGACGTTGCTAATGCTATTTTTGACGGCGCAGATGCTATCATGCTTTCCGGTGAATCTGCAAACGGTGATTATCCGTTAGAAGCAGTTTCCACAATGAACACTATTGCTAAACGTGTTGAACAGGCTCTCGAATACAAAGAACTTTTCGTATCCAGAGGCTTCACTCATCACAATATCACTACTACTGACGTTATCGCTCATGCTACAGTACAGATGGCTTATGAACTCAGTGCACAGGCTATCATTACTCCGACAGAAAGCGGTTACACTTCTAAAGTAGTTTCCAAATATCGTCCGAAAGCTACAATCGTTGCTTATACTCCTAGCGACCGTGTAGCTCGTCATCTGAACCTGCGTTGGGGCGTTGTTCCGATTGAAGGTAAAGCATGGGATGATGTTGATGAAATGATTGCTACTGCAACGGCTGCTTCTGTTCGCAAAGGCATCGTTAAACAGGGCGACAAAACAGTTATCACTTCCGGTATGAAATT
Organism: uncultured Megamonas sp.; assembly: GCA_900554895.1. Taxonomy (GTDB): domain Bacteria; phylum Bacillota; class Negativicutes; order Selenomonadales; family Selenomonadaceae; genus Megamonas; species Megamonas gallistercoris. The sequence goes on from USIX01000032.1 coordinate 1,457, forward strand.
CGGCGAAGGCAGCACAAGCACAATTCGCGTTCATACTATCTAATTCAATAAAATTCAATACGCGCGTAAAAAGAAAGCCACCAGTTAAACTGGTGGTTTTCTCAAATTTATAAGGGCTATTTTGCTTTTACAGTAAATGTTGGAGTAAGAGAAAATTTTCTTATTCTAACATTTATTTTTTTGTTATAATTTAGATGATAAAAACAAAGAGAGTGATAATATGCTGACAAAAAAAGAATTGCCGGAGTGCCCTGTAGCAACAACGGTGCAATTAATCGGCAGTAAGTGGAAACTTTTAATTATCCGCAATCTGACCCAAAGACCGTGGCGTTTCAACGAACTGAAAAAAGATTTGGACGGTATCAGCCAGAAAGTTCTGACGGACAGTCTGCGTTCGATGGAAGCGGACGGCATTGTAAGCCGTAAAGTCTATCCGGAAGTGCCACCGCGCGTAGAGTACTCATTGAGCACGCTGGGACAGAGCATGCAGCCGATTATAAAGGCTATGGCTGACTGGGGCGTAAGTTATCAAAAGCTATTCAACGTAAACAATAATAATGAAGACTGAACATGACAGAGGTGTTCAGCCTTTATTTTTTTTGTTTGTCATGGTATATTAGTAGATACTTGATATATTTATAAAACAGGGGGTGAATTTATGCAGCTGAAAAGACTTGAAGCATACGGTTTTAAGTCTTTTGCCGATAAACTGGAAATAGAATTCGATAAGGGAATAACGGCAATCGTCGGACCGAACGGCAGCGGCAAGAGTAATATTACAGATGCTATTCGCTGGGTTTTGGGCGAGCAGAATGTGCGCAATCTGCGCGGAAATAAAGCGGAAGATATAATTTTCACCGGAAGCAGTACCCGCCGTCCGCTGGGTGCTGCGGAAGTTTCGATTACATTTGATAACAGCGACGGCAGACTGCCGCTTGATTTTCAGGAAATCATGATAACGCGGCGCATTTTCCGCTCCGGCGAAAGTGAATTTTTGATTAATAAGGCAAAATGCCGTTTAAAAGATATCTACAATCTGTTTGCTGATACGGGATTGGGAAAAAATTCCATGAGTGTTATCAGCCAGAATAAAGTAGATGAGGTTTTAAATACAAAACCGGAAGACCGCCGGTATTTTTTTGAAGAATGTGCCGGCATTACTAAATATCGTGACCGCAAAAAAGAAGCGTTGCGCAAACTTGATAATACACAAAATAATGTAGTGCGTCTGAATGATATAATCAGTGAGATTGAAAAGCAAATCGGGCCTTTAAAGGAACAGGCGGAAAAAACACAGCGTTATAATACAGTGAATGCGCAGTATAAGGACTGCCGCCTGACGCAAATTCTTTATAAATATGAAAATCTCAGCGGTGAAAATCAAAAATTCACGGCGGAAATAGCCGATTATGAAACAAAGCGCGCTGCACTGGAAGCAACGGTATCCGTTTCTGAAGCTGAAAAAACAGCCAAGCAGAAATCTATCACGGATTTAGAAAAGAAACTGCGGTCTTTGGGCGAAAATAATCAGAAAATCCATGAAGAAATTGAACGCAGTAAAAATCAGGCGACGCTTTTGCAGGAACGTATACGGCAAAGCTGTCAATCTCAGCAGCGGCTTGAAGAGCGACAAAAGCAGACGGCTGAGGATTTAAAAATAGCTCAATCAGACAAAGAAGAGCTGAAACGTAAGGTTTCTATTGCCAATAATACGGCTGACAAACTAGAACAGTTGTTGCAGAAAGAAAATACCGAACTTGCCGAACTGGAAAACAGTATTAGAGCAAAAGAAGATGAGTTGAAGGCGCAACAGGAACAGGAGAATAAGAACCGCCGCCGGATTGAAGAAGAAAAGCAAAAATTGTTACTGTTAAAGCGTGATTTTAGCGATATTGAGCAGAATATTGAAAATCAGCATAATGCTCATAATCATGCCTTGCAGGAAAAAATTGAAAAAAATACAGCGAAAGAATTGCTGCTTGCCGATATAGATAAAACAAAGGAAAAATTACAGACAAAACAAAACGGTATTTCTTCTCAGCAGGAAAATCTGAATGACCTTGCCAAAATCTGTAAAGAAGCAGAGGATGCTATGGCACAGATGCGTCAGAATGTGCGCATGGCGGAAGAAAAAGTTAAGTTTTTTCAGGAAATGCAATCGTCGTACGAGGGTTTCGGCAAAGCCGTAAAGCGGGTTCTGAAAGCGGATGCCGACTGGAAAAAGGGTATCTGCGGCGCTGTAGCCGAATTAATCCGTGTGGAAGAACCGTTTATTACAGCTATTGAAACGGCACTCGGTAATGCTATGCAAAATGTCGTTACCGAAGATACGGAAACGGCGAAAGCTGCTATTAATTATCTAAAAAAGAACAAACTCGGCCGCGTTACTTTTATGCCGCTTACTACTATTCAGCCGCATAAGAGCAGACGCACAGAAATTGAAGCCGGTAAATACGGTTTTATTGCCTATGCTGACGAACTTGTTGATATTGACAGTGAATATAAAATAATCACGCAGTCATTATTGGGCAGGATACTTGTTGTTGATGATGTTGATAATGCTTTAAAGCTTGCCAAATTATATGATTACCGTCTGCGTATAGTAACGCTGGAAGGGGAACTTCTGCAGCCGGGAGGTTCTATTGCCGGCGGCAGTTCACAAAGCCGTGAAGCAGGATACCTGCATCGTGCCGGCGAACTTACAGAGCTTAAGGATTTTCTTTCAAGTGAGCGTAAAACTTTGAAAGAAACGAAATCAGAATATGATGATAATGAAGCTAAACGGCAGGCACTGGCGGAAAATATAAATTCTCTGCAAAAAGACTGGCAGGAACTTTCTCTGCTTTTGGCACAAAAAGACGTTGAACAGAAACAGCTGGAGATTTGGTTCAGTGAACAGGAAAATATTTTAAAATCCATAGATAATCGCATTAGTGCTTTAATCGTGAAAAAAACGGCACTGGAAGTGGATATTGAAAATCAGACGGCTGTTATTGCCGAAATGGAACAGACGATTGGTGAGAATAAAATTTCATATGATGATATTCAAAATGAAATTGAAAGTTTAAAGACTGATACAAAAATCAAACAGCAGAAAATCATGCAAAGACAAATAAGCTGTACGGAAGCACGGCAGGAAGTCATTCGTCACAACGATAAAATAAAAATACTATCGGGACAATGCGAGAGATACCAGATTTTCCTAGACGACAGCAACAGAGAAATGTCAAGTCTGCAAAAAGTTATTGATGACAGTTTAACGGAACTTAAACAACTGGAAAATTCCGTCGTCAACCTGGATAAATTGAAAACGGACGGCAAGGAAGAATACGATACACTTTATAAACGCCAGCTGGGACTTCGCAGCGAACTTGCCGATATGGACGAAGAACGTGCTAAAATAGCCGATAAAGTAAATGCTCTGAAAGATAAAATTCATAAATGCGAAATAAATACCGCTAAATTGGAAACGGAAATCAAGCAGTGTACCACTCAGCTGCGGGAAGAATACGAGCTTTCACCGGAAGAAGCACTGCTTCACCGACTTGATATTGATGAAAATGAGCTGAAAGCAAAGCTAAAGAAACTTGAAAAAGAACTTAAATCAATAGGAACTGTAAATCCGAATGCCATCAACGAATATGAGACGCTGAATGAACGCTACAGTTTTATGATAAAACAGGTTGATGACTTGATTAAGGCAAAAGATGACTTGCTCAAAATCATTGAACAGATAGATAAAACAATGGCCAGTCAATTTTCTACAGCGTTCGAGCAGATAAAAATTCATTTTAATGATATATTCCGACAGCTGTTCGGCGGCGGCAGAGCCGATTTGATACTTACAAATCAGAAAGATATTTTAAATTCCGGTATAGAAATCGAAGTTGAGCCGCCGGATAAAAAACCGCAAAGTCTGGCTGTACTCTCCGGCGGAGAACGCACTCTGACCGTTATTGCACTGCTGTTTGCATTTTTCACTTACAATCCTGCACCGTTCAGTGTATTGGACGAAATCGACGCGCCGCTCGATGAAGCTAATGTCAAGCGTTTTGCTAAATTCTTGAAGGAATATGCACAAAATACGCAGTTTATTCTCGTTACGCACCGCAAAGGCACTATGGAAGCGGCGGATGTGATGTACGGCGTAACGATTGAGGATGCCGGCGTATCAAAACTTATTTCCGTAAGGTTGGAAGATTATACAGAAAGAGGTTAAATTTTTATGGGATTTTTTAGTAAATTAAAAGAAGGACTGACAAAAACACGTAAATCTTTGACGGAGAAGATTGAAAAGGTCATCATCGGATATGCTGATATAGATGACGATTTGCTTGATGAATTGGAAGATGCTTTAATTCAGGCAGATGTCGGTGTAAAGACTTCGCTTAAATTAATGGATGATGTGCGTGCCGGTATTAAGAAAAAGGAAATCAATTCACCGGAAGATTTAAAACCGTTTCTTGTCAAACGTATAACGGAAATGCTCAATGAAGGCAACGATGAAACCGTTATCGCCAAAGAAGGACCGACTGTAATTCTTGTAATCGGCGTAAACGGTGTAGGCAAGACAACTACAATCGGTAAACTCGGTCAATATTATAAAGAACAGGGCAAATCCGTAATGTTTGCCGCTGCCGATACTTTTCGCGCCGCTGCCATTGACCAACTCGAAATATGGAGTCAGCGCGTCGGTGTACCGGTAATAAAACATGAAGAGGGCTCCGACCCTGCAGCTGTTGTATTTGACGCAGTAAAAGCCGCTACCGCAAGAAAAATAGATATTCTTATCATTGATACGGCAGGGCGACTGCATAACAAGACAAATTTGATGACGGAGCTTAATAAAATTCAACGTGTTATTAAGCGTGAAATTGCCGATGCACCGCATGAAACACTGCTCGTGCTTGATGCCACTACAGGGCAGAATGCCATCAGTCAGGCGGAACTGTTCACTAAAGCCGCACCTATTTCCGGACTTGTGCTTACAAAACTTGACGGAACGGCAAAAGGCGGCGTAGTAATCGGTCTCAAAGCGGAACTTTCCATGCCGGTAAAATGGATTGGCGTGGGTGAAGGCATTGATGACCTGCGTCCGTTTATAGCCAATGATTTTGCCGCCGCACTTTTCAATACGAAGAACTGAATTTAAATTACTTTCAGTAAAAAATATCCGGTGCAACCGGGAAAGAACTGTTTCTTCCTGTTGTACCGGATAATAAAATTCACATTACATAAATAAAAGAAAACCAATTTGAATATGACGAAAATATTAAAATTTAATCAGTTATAGCTCACAATAAGGAGATTCTGTAGAATGAATATTCAATGGAATGCTGAAGATTATCAGCAAAATTTTAATTTTGTATTCAATTACGGTGAGGATGTTCTGTCGCTGTTTGATTTGCCGCAGGGGGCAAATATTCTCGATTTGGGCTGCGGTAACGGTCATCTGACGGCACAGCTGAAAGAAAAAGGTTATAATGTTTTAGGCATGGACGATTCAGCCGATATGCTGGAAATTGCGCGGAAAAATCATCCGGATATCGAATTTTTGCAGGGAAATGCCGTTGATTTTAAACTGACAAAATCTGTTGACGGAATTTTTTCCAATGCAGTGTTTCATTGGATTGACGAAAATAAACAGCAGCAAATGCTAAAAAATATCGCCTCTAATCTGGTACGGGGCGGAAAACTCGTATTTGAATTCGGCGGTTACGGCTGCGGTAGCGCGGTGCATGCGGAACTTACAGAACTTTTCAATCGGCACGGTTTAAAATACGTTATGCCGTTTTATTTCCCGACAATCGGAATGTATGCGCCTCTCATGGAAAATGCCGGTTTTAAAATCGAATATGCCGTACTGTTTGACCGTTTCACGCCGGTGAAAGGTGAAAACGGCATTGTCGACTGGATAAAGATGTTCGATAAGAAACCGTTTGAAAATGTTGACCCGAATACTGCCAATACAATTATGTATGAAGCACAGAAAAATTTAACGGATAAACTATTTAAAAATAATACATGGAATGTCGATTATGTCCGTATACGCATGAAAGCCGTTAAAATATAAATGGCAAATCGTAGTAATAAAGTTTACCTGTTATGCCAGAAAAAATTTTTCTCCTCAAGAAAAATGAATAATATTTTGGTGCAACATTAAGACAGTTTTTAACAACATATTTTATTGATTTTAAATATTATCGATATTATAATGAAGATAGTTTAATGAAAAGCGTTTGCAACATAGTATAACTTTTGGAAAAATCTCAGGATTTACAAATTTTTTATATAATTGAGGAGGCTTTTTAATGATTTTATTCAACGAACAAACAAAAACATTTCATTTAAAAACGGCTAAAACAAGCTATTTAATGAAAATTTTTGAAAGCGGTCATTTACTTCATCTTTATTGGGGAAAAGTATTAAATACGAACAATCTCGATTATGCTGTCCGCCGTCGCGATTTCTTCAGTTTCGTTGCCAATACGGATAATGTGCAGGAATTTCATCTGGAAGCTCTGCGTCAGGAATATCCGGGTTACGGTTCCACGGATTTACGTTCTCCGGCTGTTGAACTTGAATATGCTGACGGTTCCAGTGCAACGGATTTCCGCTATGTGAGCCATACAATCACGGCGGGTAAACCTAAACTTGCTGGTTTGCCTGCAACGTATGTTGAAAGTGATGATGAAGCGCAGACTCTGGAAATCACTTTGCTCGATAAAGTGAAAAATGTGGAAATTGTACTTTCCTACAGTGTATTTGAAGAATATGACGCTATTGCCCGCAGTGTGAAAATCGTTAATAAAAGCGAAGATACAGTAAAAATCCAGCGTGTTTTGAGTGCCAATATTGATTTCAAAGACAGTAAATTCGATATGATACAGCTTTCCGGTTCCTGGGCAAGAGAACGCCACATTATCCGCACTCCGCTCCGCAACGGCGGTCAGTGTGTGGAAAGCCGCAGAGGTTCAAGCAGTCATGCACAAAATCCGTTTATGGCTCTTGTTCGCCCGGATGCTACGGAAAATACCGGTGACGTTTATGCGGTAAGTCTCGTTTACAGCGGTAATTTCCTGGCTAATACGGAAGTTGATATGTACAGTAACAGCAGACTGCAAATCGGTATTAATCCGTTTGATTTTACATGGCAGCTGAAAGCCGGCGAAACATTCCAGGCACCGGAAGCCGTAATCGTATATTCCGGTGAAGGATTAACAGGAATGAGTCATATTTATCAGAACCTGTACGGCAAACGTCTGATGCGCGGCTACTGGCGCGATAAAGTACGTCCTGTTCTCATCAATAACTGGGAAGCTACGTACTTTGATTTTGATGAAGTTAAAATTAAAGCTATTGCCAAACAGGCAAGTGAATTCGGTATTGAATTATTTGTACTTGATGACGGATGGTTCGGCGAAAGAAATAATGATGACCGCTCTCTCGGTGACTGGGTTGTCAATGAAAATAAAATTCATGGCGGTTTGAAAAAACTCGTTGATGAAGTAAATGCTATGGGTCTTAAATTCGGTCTGTGGGTTGAACCGGAAATGATTTCGCCAATCAGCAAATTATATGAGGCTCATCCTGACTGGTGTCTGCATATAGAAGGCCGCACCCGTTCAACGGCTCGTCGCCAGCTTATACTCGACCTTTCGCGCAAGGAAGTCTGCGATTATATTATCGAAGCTATTTCCGCCGTACTTTCCAGCGCAAATATCGAATATATAAAATGGGACATGAACCGCAATATGACGGAAATTGGCTCCGCTACACTTCCGGCAGAAAATCAGCGTGAAACAGCGCATCGTTATATGCTCGGTCTGTACCGTGTAATGGAAGAAATTACGACAAGGTTCCCGAAAGTTCTGTTTGAAAGCTGCTCCGGCGGCGGCGGTCGTTTTGACCCGGGTATTCTGTATTATATGCCGCAGACTTGGACAAGTGATGATACTGATGCTTTGGAACGTCTGCCAATTCAGTACGGCACATCTATGGTTTATCCGAATGTGTCCATGGGCTGCCATGTATCCGCTGTACCGAACCATCAGGTACACCGCAATACTCCGTTTGCAACGCGCGGTATCTGCGCAATGTGCGGCAACTTCGGTTATGAACTTGATTTGACAAAACTTACGGAAACGGAAAAAATGCAGACGAAATCGCAGGTGGCTTTCTATAAAGAAGTTCGTGAACTTATTCAGTTCGGTGATTTCTATCGTTTGCAAAGTCCGTTCGGCAGCAATGAATGTGCATGGAGTTTCGTTGCCAAAGATAAATCCGAAGCAATCGTAAGCTTCTTCCGCAAACTGGCTGAACCGAACTGCGGTTTTGCCACAGTTTATGCTACTGCTTTGGATAAGGACGCAAAATATAAAGATATGCGCACCGGTGAAATTTATGGCGGTGATGAATTAATGCAGGTAGGTATTAACGTACCGTATGCAATCACATCTTCACCGAAACCGATGGAAAAAGACGGTAATATGTATGCAGGTATGATTGCTGATGCAATTCAGGGAGATTACGGCGCATTTATCTGGCACTTTAAAAAAGTTGATTGATAAATAATAAAAAGACCTTTGACGATATTGTCAAAGGTCTTTTTACATTGCCGCAAAAGCAAAATAATAGTAAAAAAGTTTGAGACTTCACTGAGAACCAAATTCGTTTTTTGTTATACGGTAGATGAGATGCGGCATCTGTTTGCCGCGATAATATTTAAGAAATTTTCCTGTACATTTCATGCCCAGTCTTTCGGCAACTTTGCGGGAAGCAGTGTTTTCAGGACGGATTTCAGCTATGACCATCTGTACATTCAACTCATTAAAAGCACGATTTAGCAAGATAGCTGCTCCCTGCGCGGCATATCCTCGTTTCCAGTATTTTTTAGCAAGAATATAGCCAAGTCCTATATAGCTCTGCTCATTGATTGTTTCAAGAAGAAGTCCCATCATGCCGATGAATTCACCTGTTTTGCTTTCTGTGGCGTAAAGATATCCGAAGCCGTTTTCAGCATAGCTTTTTTTACAGTTTTCTATCCATTTATGCACTTCTTCATCGGAAAAAGCATGTTCCCATGCGTACATAACTTCTTCATCCTGTAATACAAGACATAAATCTTCAAAATCATTTTCAGTAATCGGGCGAAAATTAATCATACATCCTCCTAAAAAATAACGGCTTTAACCGGTAAAAGCTAAAGCCGCAATTTTATTCATTTTCCATAACAGTTAATACTGTATCATCAGTTTCATTTATTTTTAAATAAATCGGTGAAAACAGTCCTGTCTGATATACGCTGATACGTTTTATTTTGATAAGTTCCAGCATTGCCAGAAAGGTTGTAATCAGTTCCGCTTTTGAGGTTTTCGGCGTAAAAACCGTATTGAAGCAGATATTGCCGTTATTTTCTTTTAAAATTGCCAGTAAGGATACGATTTTATCTTCGATTGTGTATTGTTCACGTGCTACATTGGCAATAAGCGGTGTATGTTCAATTTGTCCTTCCAATACATTTTGGAACGCCTGCCATAAAAGTTTCACATCAAGACCTGTCGGCGGCAGATGTTTAGCCTCCGGCAGTGTGGACTTGCGGAAATACCGCTGACCGGCTTCCTGTGCCATATCATTTAATATATTACTGATTTCCTTATAACGGCGATATTCCAAAAGACGTTCCACCAGTTCCTGCCGCGGGTCGATTTCTTCTTCGTTTGTCGTTTCCGCTTCGATTTTCGTATCCGGCAGCAAGATTTTTGATTTAATCTGTAAAAGTGTTGCTGCCATTACGAGAAATTCACTGGCTATTTCTATATTGAATTCCTTAAATTTTGCCAGATAATCCATATACTGCTCCGTTAAAAGAGCGATGGGAATATCATAAATATCGATACGGTTTTTCTCAATTAAATGCAGCAGTAAATCGAGCGGGCCTTCGAAACTTTCTAAATGTACTTTGTATTGTTCCTGCTTCATATCAGACAATCAGTGAAACGATTATATTTAAAAAGTTGATGATAAGACCGCTGATGGGACGAACGATTAAACCTAAAATACCGGTAAATACAAGTAATATCAATATGATAAAACTGTATCTGGCAATGACGGAAGTTTCATACTGATATGCCATGCGTCCCGGCAGAAGCGCCATTAAAACTTTTGAGCCGTCGAGCGGCGGTATCGGCACCATATTAAATACGGCAAAATTGACATTGTAAATAATAATAAGCTGTAATACTGCCGTGAGCCAGTGCATGGATATATTGTATTTGAAAGTAAGCGCGAAAAAGATGGTTGCTACCAGTGCAGTGATTAGATTGGCCAAAGGACCGGCAAGCGAAACCTGCATTTCGCCCTGACGATAGCTGGAAAAATTATTGGGATTAATCGGTACAGGTTTTGCCCAACCGATTTGAGCAAAAAACAGCATAATCAGACCGATAGGGTCAATATGCGATATCGGGTTCAGTGTAAGCCGGCCGTGCATGCGCGGTGTGAAATCACCTAAATTATCGGCTACTTTAGCATGAGCCCATTCATGGATTGTCATTGCAATCAAAAGTCCTGGTATAGCATAAATCATATCGGGACCGAAACCAAACATTGAATACCTCCGGATTATTTATTATTTTGTAAGTTGTTTACCATCAAAATAGCTGTTACAGATTTAGCGTCGTAAATTTCGCCTTTATTAACAAGCTGTACAGCTTCTTGAAGCGGTATTTCCACAAGATTGATGAATTCATCATCATCCGTATGCTGCTTTCCTTTAGTAAGACCGTCAGCTAAATAAATGTAAATCCATTCATTGGAAAAACCAACTGTCGTCGCCAATTTATGCAGCAGTGTATATTTTTCGGCACTGTAGCCTGTTTCTTCGGACAATTCGCGTTTAGCACAAACGAGAGGGTCTTCACCTATGCTGTCGAGTTTGCCTGCCGGAATTTCCAGCGTTACTTTGCCGATTGGATAGCGGAACTGACGAACCATGATAATATTGCCGTTCGGCAGGAGAGGAATTACAGCGGAAGCTCCCTGATGTTTAATCCATTCACGTACGGCTTTATTACCATTAGGCAGTTTTACATAGTCGCGTTTTACATGCAATAAAACGCCATCAAAAATATCTTCGGAAGAAATTTTTTCTTCAATTAAATCTTCATACATAGAAAATCCTCCATTAAGCAGAAAGTATTATTTTTGGTAATTTGCTGTAATCATAATTATATCATTAAAAAACTTAATAATCCATGAAAAGAACAATAATATATGGACAGTCTGTTAAAATCCGTTTTGTGCATGAGGTTTTCGGATAATTATTCAACAATTCAAAATTTAGATATTGATAATTTATATCATTTATGTTATATTAGATACATAATGATAAACATTTTCAGCCGAGATTTTAGATTTCGTCTGATATCTGAATAGAAAAGAGGTTTTTTAGATGATTTTTAACAAAACAAAAATTGAAAAGGTAATCGGCAGAGAAATTATCGATTCGCGCGGCAATCCGACCGTAGAAGCCGAAGTTATCCTGTCTGACGGCACGATTGGCAGAGGCTGCGCCCCGAGCGGCGCTTCCACCGGTGTATTTGAAGCGTTGGAATTGCGCGACGGCGATAAATCCCGTTTCATGGGCAAAGGCGTTACGAAAGCCGTTGAAAATATCAATACTGTCATCAATGATGCTGTAACCGGTCTTGATGCTTCCGATATTTATGCCGTTGACGGCGCAATGATTAAAGCCGACGGTACAAAAGATAAATCCCGTCTGGGTGCAAATGCTATTTTGGCCGTATCCATTGCCAGTGCTCAGGCAGCGGCAAAAGCTCTCGGTATGCCCCTTTACCGTTTCTTCGGCGGCATCTCCGGCAACAGACTGCCTGTACCGATGATGAACATCTTAAACGGCGGCGCTCATGCTACGAATACAGTGGATATTCAGGAATTTATGATTATGCCTGCAGGTGCTCCGAGCTTTAAGGAAGCTCTGCGCTGGTGCACTGAAGTATTCCATGCACTGCAAAAACTTTTGAAAGAAAAAGGCCTTGCCACTTCCGTAGGCGATGAAGGCGGTTTTGCACCAAATCTTTCCAGCGATGAGGAAACTATTGAAGTCATCCTTGAAGCTGTTAAAAAAGCAGGCTATACGCCGGGCAAAGATTTTATGATTGCCATCGATGCCGCTGCCAGCGAATGGAAAGGCAGTCAAAAAGGCGAATATATTCTGCCGAAAGCCGGTAAAAAATTCACAACGGACGAACTTATCGCCCATTGGAAAGATTTAGTGGAAAAATATCCAATCATTTCACTGGAAGACGGTCTTGATGAAGAAGACTGGGAAGGCTGGAAAAAACTGACTGATGCCATCGGCGATAAAGTGCAGCTTGTAGGTGATGATTTATTCGTAACAAATACGGAAAGACTGACTAAAGGTATTAAAGAAGGCTGTGCCAACTCCATTCTCATTAAACTTAATCAAATAGGCTCTGTCTCCGAAACGCTGGAAGCCATTAAAATGGCACATAAAGCCGGTTATACTGCTGTAACTTCCCACCGCTCAGGTGAAACGGAAGATACTACAATCGCCGATTTGGCGGTAGCTTTAAATACCTGCCAGATAAAAACAGGCGCTCCGAGCAGAAGCGAACGCGTAGCGAAATATAACCAACTCCTGCGTATTGAAGAAGCTCTCGGCGATGCCGCCGTATATCCAGGCTTCGGTGCGTATAATCAAAAACGCTGATTATCATAAACACAGAACCTGTTTTTGTTAATAAAACAATTTTTTTATAGCGAAAAACACGGCTGATATTAGTTCTATAATAAATGTTGAGGTAAGAAAAAATTCTCTTGCTTCAACATTTATTTTTTTGCAAAAAGATAAAATATGTAGTAATGATAGTGGATAAATTTCACATATGCCTATGTATACAATACATAAAATTGAAATAGTATTGTTGTATTAATTGATTTGTGATAACTATATTTATTTTACAATTTTTATTGAAAAAAGCAGACAATCTATTTTGGGATTGCCTGCTTTTTTTATTTTTTTATTCTGTTTGCCATATTATTCAGTTGTGTTACCTGTTTTATAAAAGACAGTGATTTGAAAGGTTTACCGATTAAGTCCTGGATATAGTTTAATAAAATATTTTCTGCTGCCAGTAAATCTGCTCCTCTTACTTGGAATTTCGGCGGATTTTCCCAGTCAAGCTGCAATAAATTCGTAATAAACCGGCGCAGCGAAACAGAAAAATTATGCGCCTTATGTCCGCTGCATTCGTCACATAATACGCCTCCCTGCTGCGGATTGAAATATGCATCATCCGTAATTTCAGCTCCGCAAAGAGTACAATAATTATAATGCAGCTGACAGCCTGTATATTCAAAAATCTGATAAGCACTGGCGATGGCACAAATACGCGGATTATTTTTTGTAAGGCATGGTAATATTTTTAGCAGGGTATGATAAATTTCCGCCTGCGGTTCATCTTCACTGCAAAGTTCTTTGGCAAGTTCAGCAATAAAAGAACCGTATGCCATTGCCGTCAAATCTTCGTACAGGCCGGCAAAGAAGCCTTTGTGTTCACACTGACGAATTGTATCCATCCGTTCTCCGCGCAAAAGCTGTACATCCAGCCATGAAAAAAGCTGCATGGCGGACGACAGGGGGCTTTTCGGTCGACGGCAACCGTATGCCGCTGCTGTGATTTTACCGTATTCCGGTGATAAAAGCGTAACTATTTTATCGGCATTTCCCCAGTTCTTTACGCCGATTACCAATACTTCCGTTGTATACAGTGCCACTAGGCTTTGTTTTCATTTTGCTGAGCAGACATTTTCTGGATTTTCGCCAGGTCTTTTTTTATGTCCGCTCCCGGCATAACACCGCCGGCGGTCAGTATATATTGAAAAGCATCTTCTACGGAAATATCGGTGAAAATTATATCCTTTTTCGGTACGAACACGTTAAAGCCGGAAGTCATATTAAGACTCCATGGCAGAAATACCGATTCATATTCTTCCTCGCGGCTTAGATACGGAGCTATCATGTTTGACGGTTTTGGCATCAAAAAGCCGATTGTTTTCACGCCCGGATGAGGATACGGTATCAATACCACCTGACTGAACATGGTTTTTGATTCAAACAGCATGGTAGAAACGCGCTTGACACTGTTATATATAAATTTTACAACAGGAATTTTATCCACAACTGACTCAAAATAACTGATGATTTTCTGCGAAGCCCATGTCCAGGTGGATGTTATCCAGCCTGCCACCAAAATCATGATAAGCAGCAGTGCTACTCCGGCTCCTGGAAATTTTAAGGGAATATAGCTTTCAACAATGCCTTCAATTATGGTAAAAATCGTTGCAATCACGAAATAGGTGATGGCAATCGGCACTAAAACTATAAGCCCGTTAATAAAATAATGTGATAATCTGTTCATCTCAAGCACATCTCTCTTAAATATTAAATTTTTTAGGGATTTTTAAAGCCCAGTTCCCGTAATACATTCATTCTGTCGCGCCAGTCTTTTTTTACTTTGACCCAAAGGTCGAGTTTCGTTTTTGAACCGAGCATCGTTTCGATATCCTTGCGCGCCATTGTTTTTATCTTTTTGAGCAGGCTGCCCTGTTTGCCGATAACAATACCTTTTTGTGATTCGCGTTCTACGTAAATCGTAGCGCGGATATCCACTTTACCGCCTTCGCGTGCTTTCATTTCTTCCACTTCCACAGCGATGGCATGCGGTACTTCATCACGTGTTAAATGCAGGACCTTTTCACGTATCATTTCTGCTGCAATCAGCCTTTCCGGCTGGTCGGTAACGGTGTCGGCAGGATAATACTGCGGTCCTTCCGGAAGATATTTATTCAGCTCAATCAACAGGCTGTCCAGGTTCATTTTTTCTTTTGCCGAAATCGGTACCACACCGGCAAAATCATATGCTTTGGTATATTTTTCGATAATCGGCAGAACAGACTGACGGTCAATCAAATCCAGCTTATTTACAATTAAGATAACCGGCTTTTTGGTTGCCTGCAGTCTTTCCATAATGTAGCGTTCACCGCCGCCCAAATCTTCCGTTGCATCTACGACGAATAAAATCGCATCAACTTCCTGAAGTGTACCTTCTGCCGCTTTCACCATATATTCGCCCAGTTTGTGCAGAGGTTTATGAATACCGGGCGTATCCAGGAAAATCACCTGTTCATTATCCGTTGTCAGAACACACATAATACGATTGCGCGTTGTCTGTGGTTTATCCGACATAATGGCAATTTTCTGCCCGATAAGACTGTTGATTAACGTTGATTTACCTACATTAGGACGGCCGATAACGGCTACAAAACCTGATTTGAATTTTTTATTTTCCAACTAAATACTCCTTTTTATCTGTTAATTCCCAGTTTTTCCATGACAAAGTCTTCTTCACGGCGCATTTCTTTGCGGTCATCTTCCTCTATATGGTCATAACCGAGAAGATGCAGCATTCCGTGCACCGTTAAAAAAGCGACTTCTCTTTCAATGCTGTGTCCGTAATCTTTTGCCTGTTCTATTGCTTTTTCTACGGAAATGATGATATCGCCGAGCACATTTATAGGCGCACCGCCTTCAATCTCCGGTTCATCACCTTCATTCAGAGCAAATGAAATTACATCCGTTGGGCGGTCAACGTTGCGGTAGTCACGATTGATTTCATGAATATGCTCATTATCCGTAAAGGTGATACTTACTTCTGCATTGTTGAGTTCATACAGTTCGCTGACCGTATAAGCGGCTTTGCGTACTGTATTTACAATTTCCATATCAATTTCCATATTTTCCGGCATACTGCTTAATATTATTTCCATAATAAACACTCCATTATATTTTTCCCGTATTTTTATATTCAGGGTGCGCCGTTTCATACGCATCATAAGCTCTGATTATACGCGCCACCACGTCATGACGGATTACATCCCTGTCATCAAACTGAATTACGGAAATTCCTTCAAGTCCATCCAGAATTTTCGTTGCCTGCGTAAGACCGGAACCTACGCCGCGTGGCAGGTCGATTTGGCTCAAGTCGCCGTTTACTACCATTTTTGAGCCGAAGCCGAGACGGGTTAAAAACATTTTCATCTGGCGCGGAGTAGTGTTCTGCGCTTCATCTAAAATGACGAATGCTCTTTCCAGTGTCCGCCCGCGCATGTAAGCAAGAGGGGCAATTTCAATGATATTGCGTGTCAGCATTTTCTGATACGTTTCCAGTCCAAGCACATCCTGTAAAGCGTCATAAAGCGGTCTTAAGTACGGGTCGATTTTTTCCTGCAAATCTCCTGGCAGAAAACCGAGTCTTTCACCCGCTTCTACGGCAGGTCTGGTCAGAATAAGCCTGTCTACTTCATGATTGCGCAGTGCCATTACTGCCATTACCACTGCCAGATACGTTTTACCAGTACCGGC
>USIX01000033.1 GCA_900554895.1 uncultured Megamonas sp.
TTTCTTTTTAAAGTGAAAATCTCTAGTGGACTACGAACTTAAAGCATTTCTTTTTTGGCAACTTTTCTTTGTGCCTTCAAAGAAAAGTTGCCCGGCGCAATATAAGAATACATTAGAAAATATCTCTCTTCATATTATATTGTGCCGAACCGGCACTTTCTCTTAAATGATTTTTTTCTTTGCATCAAAGAAAAATTGACAACAATATTTTAAACAGTTTTGTAGTCTGCAACGGAATAATTATTTTTCATTTCAGTTGAAACGGGGTTTATGTCATATTTTTTCACGTTTAAAGCGCGGATTGCATTTAAAATGGCAATTACGGAAACGCCGACATCAGCAAATACCGCCGCCCACATGGAAGCAAATCCCAATGCGCCTAGTACCAGCACGATTAATTTTATACCGATAGCGAATACGATATTTTCATAGGCGATGGCAAGTGTTTTTTTAGCAATTTTTTTGGCCGTAGCGATTTTGGAAGGCTCATCAGTCATCAATACGATATCAGCGGCTTCAATGGCGGCATCGGAACCGAGTCCGCCCATAGCAATACCGACATCGGCGCGGGCGAGCACTGGTGCGTCGTTTATGCCGTCGCCGACAAAGGCGAGTTTGCCTTTAGCATGAGTTTTGCGCAGCGAATGAAGAAGTTCTTCGACGCGTTCAACTTTATCGGCAGGAAGAAGCTGCGTGTAGACTCTATCCAGACCGAGCCTGCGGGCAACTTTCTTGCCGACGGCATCACTGTCGCCCGTCAGCATTACAGTCTGTTTAATACCGCAGTCTTTAAGTTGATTAATGGCAAACGCAGCATCCTCCTTGATTTCATCTTCAATTAAAATATAGCCGGCAAATTTATTATCAACAACTACATAAATAACAGTGCCGACTTCTGTACACGGTTTATATAAAATGCCTTCCCGTTTCATCAGTTTGGCATTACCGGCAAGCACTGTTTTGCCGTCGATGACAGCTGAAACGCCGTGTCCGGCTATTTCCTGTACGTTTTGTATACGGCTGCTGTCGATATTTTTATTATAGGCACGTTTAATTGAGGCGGAAATAGGATGATTGGAATAGTTTTCAGCATAAGCTGCGATTTCGAGCAGTTTATTCTGCTGTATATTTTCAGTATAAATCTGCGAAACGGCGAAAGAGCCTTTTGTAAGCGTGCCGGTTTTATCGAAAACAATGATTTCCGTATCGGCAAGGGTTTCCAGATAATTACTGCCTTTTACAAGAACACCGCATTTGGAAGCACCGCCGAGACCGCCGAAGAAACTAAGCGGAATAGAGATAACGAGAGCGCACGGACAGGAAATAACGAGGAATGTCAAGGCACGATATACCCATTCGGCAAAAGCGTCTCCTGTTACAAGCGGAGGAATTACAGCTAAAGCTAAGGCGGCAAAAACGACAATCGGCGTATAGTATCTGGCAAAGCGGGTAATGAAATTTTCAGTGCGGGCTTTCTTTTCACTGGAATTTTCAACTAAATCAAGAATTTTAGCCACGGTCGACTCGCCGAATTCTTTCGTAGTCTTTATGGTTAAAATACCGGTCTGATTGATACAGCCGCTGATAACCTCCATACCTTCTTCTGCTTCGCGCGGCAGTGATTCGCCCGTCAGTGCGGAAGTATCGAGAGTGGAAGTGCCGCTGGTAATTATGCCGTCGATAGGAATTTTTTCACCTGGCTTAACAATGATGATTTCACCGATTTGCACTTCGTCAGGGTCTACCTGTACGAGTTTACCGCTACGCTGTACATTGGCGTAATCGGGGCGGATATCCATTAAACTTGTAATGGATTTGCGGGATTTGGCAACAGCGTAGGATTGAAACCATTCGCCGACCTGATAAAAGAGCATAACGGCAACGCCTTCAGAATGTTCGCCGAGAATAAAAGCACCGACTGTTGCAATCATCATCAGGAAATTTTCATCGAATATTTGTCCCTGGCGAATGTTGCAGAGCGCTTTCCAGATAATATCCCAGCCGATAATGGCATAGCTTGCCAAAAATACGGCAAATTCAACGTAGTCTGTTGTCTGATTTTCCGGCAGAATATACGGACTTATCATGCCGGCAACAAATAAAATGGCTGCGATAATAATGCGGTTCAATAATTTTCGCTGTTTTTTCGTCATAATAACGTCTCCTTAAAAAAGGGGCTGTAACAAAATGAATTTGCTACAGCTTAAAAATTGTTCGTATTTATGTTCAGATATTCAATTTATACTGATAATTTCTCCGTCATCCGGAATGAAGAACTGCTGCCTGATATTCTGCTTAGCAATAAATTCTTTCAGCTGTTGGCGGCTAAGTGTTGCATGTCCGACGGCGTCCATATGCGTAGCGACGATATTTACATCCGGAGCGTATGAACGGAGATTTGCAATATCGCTTTTGCCCATGATAATCGGGTCGCTGTGCTCAAAACGGGCGGCAGCCGCATTTATAATTACGGTTTTCGGGGAAAATTTATCAAGCGTGTTTTTTACAAAATCGCACCATACGGTATCGCCTGCTAAATAAACGGTCTGTTCATCGTCGTGCTTGAATATAACTCCCATGGCATCCGGTCTGAAACCAAATTTTTCATAATAAGGCCGTGAATTTTCCGGCATATGCAAACATGATGTTTTATAAAGAGTGATATCGGCGAATTTATTGCCGTTTTCCGTCAGAATTTCAACATCATTGAAGCCGAAATCCTGCATGAATTTTTTGTCTAATTCATCCTGCACAAAGACTTTTAAATTTTTAGGCAATGCTTTTGCGGCAAATTCATCAATATGGTCGATATGAGAATGTGTCAAAATCACTGCATCAAGATTTTGTACGATTTTTTCCGCTTCAAAAGGCAAATCAGCCGTAGGCCAGCGTCTATCCGGTGACAAACATTCAGGAATAGGCGGGAAGAAATCTTTCGGAGCAAATAAAGGGTCTACTATAAACCGTTTATCGGCATAAGTAATAATGGACGTAGCATTTCTTATCTGTTGAAACTGCATAAATCATTCTCCTCGATTATTTAATGGTGATATCCGGTTCCAGTTTATGGATAAGTTTTTTTGCTTCATCAAAAACCTGCGGGAAAATTTCATCCGGTGCTTCAAGCGTCATTTTTTGAGCCATAAAACTTACGGAAGCATTTGTTACGCCGTCGATTTTTTTTACGGCATCTTCAATTTTAGCGGCACAGTTGGCACAATCCAAATCAATTAATTTAATATTTTTCTTCATAAAAAAATCAACCTTTCAAAATTATATTGGCATATTGCATAACAATTATTCAAACGTTTATTTGAATGTTTACATGTACAGTATAACAAAAAATAATAAAGGGTCAACGGTTTTAACGTAAAGACTTCCAAATGGATTGAAAGTATTTCCGAATGGAGTAATTCATTTGCCGAAAACTGAATTTTTGTATAAGCTATTCTATATAAAATTAAATTAAGGAAGTATTTATATGTCGCGAAATAATAAAGAAAACACCGTCTTGGATAAATTGAATTTAAGACAGTTTACAAATAAAAAGACACAAAATATGAATATTTCAATGCAGGATTATCCGATATTTCCAGGCATTGATTTCATATTCAATGAATTTAAGGGAAGTGATTTTGTCTTTGAACATGAGCCGTATGATAATATACTGCAGATAAACTACTGCCTTAACGGCAGAATGGGCTGGAAGCTGCATAACGGTGACTATATTTATCTGGCGGAAAACGATATTTCCCTACATATGGCGGATAACTGCGACTTATCGCAGCTGTCGTTTCCGCAGGAGTATTACAGGGGCATAAGCATATTTATTGATTTAAATGAATTTGACAAAAATCAGACAGAAAATTTAACACGATTGAACTTTAATCCTGTACAGTTAAAACAAAAATATTGTAATAATAAGCAGACAACCGTGCTTCCGGCTGCGGAAAATATAAAAAATCTGTTTGCGCTGCTAAATGTAATTCCGGAAGAATACAAGAAAATTTATTTTAAAATCAAATTTGAAGAATTAATGCTGTATTTAAACATTCTTGACTTATCCAAAGTAAAAGAGAAGGACAGTTATCCGGCATGTACGATAGAAGCGGTAAAAAAAGTTCATCGGAAATTGACGGATGATTTGAAACGGCGGCCTACCATAGAAATGCTGTCCAAAGAATTTTTGATTAATACATCAACCTTGAAACAGGTTTTTAAAACGGTTTACGGTAAGCCGATAGCACAGTACATGAAAGATTATCGTATGCACAAAGCCGCCAATATGCTTTGCCAAAGCGCAATGACGGTGAGAGAGATTGCGGAAATTCTGGGCTACGAAAATCAGAGCAAATTTGCCACGGCGTTTAAAGAAATAATGCAGATATCGCCGACAAAATACAGGACATATTATAAAATGAAAAAAACTTGATATTGTATACGGATATTTATTTCTGAATGGATTGAAATTCCTTCTGTATGGAGCGTACAAATAAATTAGGATTTTTTATAATAAAAATACCTTAAAATATTATCTGCATACCGATTGCGGCAGGCGTTTTTTATCCGGCGTTCGGTCTGAAATTAAGCCCTGTAATCGGAGCGCTTGCCATGAGTTCCAGTTCGGTTTTCGTCGTATCCAATGCACTCCGTCTGCGGTTTTTCAAAACGGAATATGATAATGAAATGAAGACAAAAGAAAAAGAGATAGAACAAGCGAAGTGCAATATTGAAGCATTAGATTTTAAATACAATATCAAAGCGAAAATACAGGAAGGAAGTAATATCATGAAGAAAAAATTAATTATCGACGGCATGATGTGTCAAAACTGCGTAAAACATGTAACGAAAGCTTTAACGGAACTGGAAGGCGTTTTTGATGTGACAGTCAGCCTGGAAGAAAAATCCGCTGAAATAACGGTAACGGAAAAAATAACTGACGATACGCTGAAAAAAGCGATTGCCGATGCCAGATATGAATTACTTAGAATAGAAGAATTATAAAAAAACAAAAAAGACGCTTAGGTTATCGACCTAAACGTCTTTTTGTTTTTTATGAAATAATATCCTTATTTTGTTTGTTTTTCTTTTTTTGATACAATTCAATTTCTATTTGCCGTATTCTTTTCAGACAATGATAGCAGCAATAGACAGAAAAAACTATTCCGCCTAGAAGAAAAATTCCTAATGACCAGAAGGCGACAGCATTTTGCGCATTGAACATGACAAAACCGATGAATGACGACCAAAGCAATATAAAGATTGCAGAAAAGATATAAACAAATGGGCGTGTTTTGTGGGGAGTATCCGTTTCATAATAAAACCAAATTCCGTATCCTTTGCGATATTCGCCCGGCTGATGTTCGACAAAACCGTCGTCAGGTTCTTGTATAATCTTTTCTTTTTTTGAACAGGAACCGTTTTCATTTTTCTTACAGGAAATAATTTCTTTTTTCATAAATAAGATTTCTATCAGTTTAAATAATATAAAATAGAACCGGTGATAATACCAATGACAGCACCGCTTATAACCTGAAAATATGTATGGCCTTCTTTTTCATGTAATTCGCGGCTGCCCATCATGTGATTTAAAATGGAAGCATGCTTGCCGATAGAACGGCGCAGATGCGTAGCGTCAATCATCACAATAAAAGAAAGTGTTACAGCCAGTATAAAAATTGTGGAATTCAAACCGTCATAAAATCCGATATAAGTGGTGGTAGTAATAATAGTAGCGGTATGGACGCTGGGAAAACCGCCGTTACTTAGTGCAAGTTTTACATTCATAGTGGAATGGGTTATATAATTTACTATAAATTTGATTGTTACGGCAACGAGCCAGCCGATGAACGGAACTAAAATCATACAGGATTGCATAAAATCACCTTTTTTAATATTATTATTTCAATTATAACAAAACAGATACACGGATAAAAGCACAGTTATGTAAAATAACAAAAGCGATAACAAAAATTAATTTGTTATCGCCTTAATTTATATAAATTACCGCACCTTTTGGGACTGTTTAGGAAAAGTGTTTTGTGGAAAATGATTGTGCGATAAATTATTTTAAATTTGAATTAAATCGTATTTGCGATTGCCCATACCAAGCTGTTCCATATATTCTAGCTGATGCAATCCTTCCCGTGATTCGATACGTTCAATTAAATCATGATTTTCCTCCGGCGGAAGTTTATAAACCAAATCAATCGAAGCCTGGTCGATAGCCAAAATATCAGTTGAAGCCAAAACACCGATATCGCTGCATACAGGAGCTGCACCGTGAGCATCACAGTCGCAGTCAACGGACATATTTTTCAGTACATTGATATAAACAATTTTACTGCCAAAATGATTGGTGATAGCATAACCGGATTCTACCATGCGTTCCAGAAATTCCTTACCAGTCGGCCATCCTCTTCCATGTACAACTTCTTTACCATGACGGGAGGCAATACCAATACCGATATTTTTGAGCGAACCGCCGAAGCCGCCCATAGAGTGACCTTTAAAATGCGTATACACGAGCATGGAATCATAATTTGTAAGATGCGCGCCGACAGGAACTTCCGTGATGTGCTCGTCAGGATTTTTTATACTCTTGTTATCAATACGTTCCTGAATAGAGGGAACTGGCAAATTGATGTCGCCGTCAACATCCATAATATCAACAGGACAGAATGTAAAGCCGTTCGTTTCTATTACCTGTCGATGCGTGTCAGTATTCTGACGCGGGCTTGAATAAAGCACATTGCATTCCACTATAGTACTGCCGGGAATATTAGCCTGAAGACTTTTTATCAGTTCAATAGGCAGAAGATTAGGTCCGTGCGGTTCGCCTGTATGTAGTTTTATGGCAATATTACCGCTCAAACTACCTTTTATCTGGTCGTAGACTTTTAAAAGTCCCTGCGGACTGATATCATCAGTAAAATATACCTTAGCATTACCGGTTGAAGGTGCGTTTTCAGCTACATTACTGCCAGAAGCCGTTTCGCCGCTGTGATTGCTAGCACAGCCCATAAGAGGAGAAAAAGCCGACACGGAAATAATTGCTCCGCCAGCTAAACGGATGAATTTACGCCGTGATAATCGTTTAGTAAAATCCATATGCAAAGCCTCCTTTATAATCAGGTTAATTGAATTGTACCATTTAGAGCAAGGTCTAAGTCAAAACAAAATGCAAAAAGAGGCGCTATGCCTCTTTTTCAGTGATTGAACGGAACTTTCGTATCTATTTCTTCATCCGGAATATTGGTAGCCGGAACAGGTGTTATATTATCCTGAGAACTTCTGCCCATTTCTACTTTGGTATTCATTTCTTCTAAAGGAATGTTTCTTGCAGGAACAGGAGTGATAACCTGATTGCTTCTGCCCATTTCCACCTTGGTATTTACAACTTCATCGGGAATATGGGATGCCGGCACAGCCGAAAACGCAAAAGCACTGGCAGAATTTATTGTCAAAATACCCGCAACGGATAAAATACCGCATAATTTTTTTAAACCATTCTTACTCATAATAAATTTTCCTTTCAATTTACATATATACATTTAATTTTATTTTTATTGCAATTATAATCGCTTATTATTTTTTGATGACCATCTATGTAGCAAATTATAGTAAACAAATTTACACTTGTCTAATACTTAGTCAGCAAAAATCAATATGCTTATAAAGCATAAATTAAAAATAATATAGTCTAAAATATACAAACATTAAAAATTATGCTATCATGAATATATATTTTTCAGAATGTAATTCTCTCTGAATTAGTGGATAAATGGCTTTTTTATTGAAAAGAGGTGCAGAACATGTATTTGGAGTTTCGTCTTATAAAATACTTTCTGGCAGTCGCCAGAGAGGAAAATATTACAAAGGCAGCGGACGCTTTACATATCACTCAGCCGACTCTCAGTAGGCAACTGGCTCAACTTGAAGATGATTTAAATGTAAAATTATTCATTCGAGGCAAAAGAAATATCGTTCTGACAAATGAAGGAATGCTGTTTCGCCGACGGGCAGAAGAAATTCTTGAACTGGTGGATAAAACGCAAAAAGAACTTCTGGAGCAGGAAGGCAACATAGGCGGTACAATCACCATAGGATACGGAGAATTATATGCCGTTGATATTCTGGCAAGAATAATAAAATCATTTAAACAGAAATATCCCTTAGTAAAATTCAATCTGTACACTGCCAGCGGTGAACTTGTAAAAGAACGTCTGAACAGAGGAATAGTGGATATCGGTATATTTCTGGAGTCGATAAATAAGGAAAAATTTGAAATTATTCGTATGCCTATGGAAGAACGCTGGGTTGTAGTCATGCCCGCAAATTCCCCTCTAGCGAAAAAATCGGCTGTAAGCATAGATGATTTAAAAAATGTACCGCTTATTTTGCCGCGGTATACTGACCGCAGTGAATTAATGAACTATTTCGGCAATAATTTTGCGGATTTGCAAGTGGATTTTACAAGTAATCTGACAACCAATTCTTCCATCATGGTATCGCACGGTCTGGGTTATTCGCTTGTAATAGAAGGCTCTCTCCCATTTATTAATAATAAAAACGATACGAATATATGTTACCGTCCGTTATCACCGGAACTTACAACACCGTCGTATATTGCATGGAAGCGTCAGCAACCGTACAGTCTTGCCGTGGAAAAATTCATAGAACATACAAAATACTTTTTGAGCATGATGAAATGATAGTGTCTAAGTATTAGACATGCAAAATAATCTTTCTTATAATATGGATGTAAATGAAACCGCAAGGAACATTTATATCCATATTTTTTGTAAGGAGGTATGAATTTGATTGACGAACAGATAAAAAGCGATTTATATCTGCTGCTGCGAAAGATGAATTTAATCGCACCGGATATGAAAGATGTTTTCAACGATTTGGACAATGAAATACAGCGTATGAAAGTAATAAAACTCCTGCGTAGAAACAGATGCGTATTGCTGGATGAAATTCATTACAAACAAAAATTGTTGGATAATTTAGATTTTACAATCAATAATTTTAAAAACGCTAGGAAGGATTTTATATGATTACAAAAAACCATAATGTACTTATTCTGATTTTGGCAATCGGAACATTCAGTATTTTAAACACGGAAGTGGGCATAATCGGCATACTGCCACTTATTGCGGAAAAATTCAGTGTGGATATTACACAGGCAGGTTTATTGGTAAGCCTGTTTGCGCTGATAATCGCCGGAGCAGGTATAATAATGCCGCTGTTATTTTCGGGATTTAATCGAAAAAAAGTTATGATAGCGGTTTTAACCATATTTTCCGTATGCAATCTGATAGCAGCATTTGCATCGAATTTTGCTGTAGTATTGACAGCCAGACTGATACCGGCATTTTTTCATCCGATATATTGTTCATTAGCTTTTGTAGTGGCCGCTTCCTTAGTAGACAAAAAGAATGTGCCTCAGGCAATATCAAAAGTAATGATGGGCGTATCGGCAGGAATTGTAATCGGCATACCCGTAACGAGCTTTATTGCAAATACTTTTTCATATCAGACAGCAATGCTGTTTTTCACTTTAATGAATATTATCGCACTGGTCTTGACACTAATCATGATACCGTCCATGCCTGTTAAAGAAAAAATCTCTTACGGCAGTCAGTTATCCGTATTAAAACAATCTATAACGTGGATGTCGCTGTTTACCGTCAGTGCAATCGGCGCCTCTTTATTCGCAGTTTACGCATATATAGCACAGTATTTACAGGAAATCAGCCGTATCAGCGGCGAAAATTTAAGCTTAGCATTATTCCTATTCGGCTGTGCAAGTATATTGGGCAATTTTCTGGCAGGAAAATTTTTGAGCAGAAACGCACAGAAAACGGCAACACTATATCCAGTGCTATTCTGTATCTTATATATGCTGGTATTTGTATTGGGAGAATTCAGCATAGCAATGATACCGGTTATATTTTTCTGGGGAATGCTCAACGGCATAGGCAATAATATTCAGCAGTTCTGGATAATGTCGGCAATACCGAAAGCTCCGGATTTTGCCAACGGTTTATTCATATCCTTCGGTAATCTCGGTACAACAATAGGCACATTTGCCGGAGGAGTAATTTTAGCAGACATAGGAACGCATTATATCATTTTCGGCGGGATTTTCTTCCTTGTACTGACATGGATTTCTATACTGATGCGCAATGTGATATATATGACAAAAATCAAATCCGGCACTGAAGTATAAATTATAAAAATTTAATCAAATCATGCTTTTTATGTATAATTGTTTTTGCTATATAAGTATTAGACATGAATTAAGATATTTTCTATAATATGACTGTAAAGAAAAATAATAATTACGCTGTAGAGGCGGTCATCTTCGCTGCTTCTGCAGAAAATCAAAAAATCAACTGGTAATATACAAATATTGAAATTTTTATTGTGAGGTGTACAAAAATGACAATAAAAGAAATTTCTGAAAAGACGGATGTTTCTGCGGATACATTACGCTACTATGAACGAATTGGACTTTTACCTGCCGTACCGCGCCGCCCGAACGGCATTCGCGAATACGACGAATTCTTCATTCACTGGATTGCCTTTATTCAGGATTTAAAAAGTTTAGGCATGTCTCTGGAAGCTATTTTGGATTATATTAAACTGGCAAAATTGGGTGATATTTCTAAAGAAGAGCGCAAACAGATAATAATGGAAGTTCAAAATACACTGCTTGACAAAATAAGAATATTACATACAATGGTGAAAAAAAACAATTACCATCTTGAACATTACGATGACGTATTATTGCCAAAAACAAACGAATTAATATACCGATTTAAATAAACTACAGAAAAAATACATATTGAATTTTCACATTTAAAAGGTTCTATAATAAATATTAGTGTAAGAAAATTTTATCTTACTTTAATACTTATTTATAGAACCTTAATTTTTATCCAATGATATGTTTTTTATTACTGATAGAGCATCATAAATATGTTATAATTCAAATCATGCAAAAGGAGGATACTTTATGAATTCTATTTTATTTGTTGCTCCGCATTATGATATTGCTCAAGTCGCTCAAAACGTCTTTAATGAATTAAAATTAACCATTCCGATAATTATCGCTACAAATAAGGATGCTGTACAAAAAGTAAAACATTATCCTGATATTTCCGTTGTTATCAGCCGCGGCGGTACAGCCCGCGATTTGAAAAAATATACTGATAAATTAGTTGTTGATATAAATATTTCATTCTCTGATATTTTTACGGCAATAGAAACGCTAAGTCAGCAAGGCTGCAAACGTATTGCTATAATTTCTAGCAGCAATCTCATTGACAAAATGAATGACAATATAAATATCAACGGCATTTATCTAACCATCAATCCATATAAAAACGATGATGATATCAAACTAATTATGGATAAAATCGCTACAAACAACATTGATGGAATTGTCGGCGATTTTGTGCCGATTTCATTGGCCAAAAATTACAATATAAATAACTGTATTTATATAAAATCAGATGAACTCAGTATTTTAAACGCACTCAAAGAAGCTGTCAACATTGTAGAAATTCAACAGAAAAAACGCCTGAGGCTGCAAACGCTGCAGGCCATAATTGACAATATCAACGAAGGAATTATTGTTTACAATGCACAGAAAAAAGCTATTTTCCAAAATAAAATGGGACGCAAAATCATTAAAAACAATCTTTCTTTTCTCAAACAGCAGGAACATCACGCCTTAACGGAATATCTGAACAGGCAAAACGGTAAAATCATTGATATCAACAATGAGAAAATGCTCCTTGACATCATCAACATCAATGTAAACGATGAACTCAACAGTGATGTACTTATTTTTCAAAAAATAAACGATATTGAAAAGCAAGCACACAAAATTCAGGTTTCTTTATATCAAAAAGGTCTGTATGCCAAAAAAACATTTGATGACATCATCTATCAGTCAGCGGAAATGGAAAAACTTATCTCCACCGCCCAGAAATTCGCCAAACTCAATTCCACTATACTAATCTACGGTGAAACAGGCACAGGCAAGGAAGGGCTGGCTCAAAGCATTCATAACGCCAGCAGCCGAGCCGACAAACCGTTTGTTTCGGTAAACTGCGCCTCACTGCCACCGACACTGATTGAATCCGAACTGTTCGGTTATGTTGACGGCGCATTCACCGGTGCACGAAAATCCGGCAAAAAAGGTTTATTCGAGCTTGCCAATACAGGAACGATATTTCTTGACGAAATAGGCGATTTGCCGCTCGATATTCAAAGCCGTCTTCTGCGTGTACTGCAGGAACGCGAAATCATGCGCATCGGCGATGACAAAATTCTGCCGATAGATATCCGTTTAATCTGCGCCACCAATAAAAATCTGAAACAGCAGGTACAAAAGGGTGAATTCCGACAGGACTTATATTACCGTATAAATGTACTGCGCCTTACATTGCCTCCGTTACGCAATCGTAAAGAAGATATTCTGCCCATTTTTAAATTTTATTTAGCAAAATATCAAACTGATGATACAAAGCCGATAAAACTAAATGCTAAAATCGATAAATATCTGCTCAATTATCCCTGGTACGGCAATATCCGTGAATTGAAAAACATTGCTGAAGTTCTCGCTTCTATATATGACGAAAATTTCTCGCTTGATGATTTAAAATCTATTTTAGACGATACTGATGATACAACGGAACAATCAACAGAAAAAACTGTTACCATTCCGCTGAATGGCGACTTAAAAATCATGGAAAAAGAAATAATTCATCAATTAATGGAAAAAAATTATTCTACAAATGAAATCTGCCGTCTTCTCAACATCAGTCGAGCTACTTTTTGGCGCAAAATAAAATAATCTCAAAAATAAGACTGTAGTATCTCAAATATGATACAATACAGTTTTATTTTTTGTATATCATAAATATAATCTAACAGGAAATAAGTTGTAATTATGCTAAATATCAACATTTCTAAAAACTTTTCATAAAATCTGAAAAGTTGGCACGAAAAATGCAATATATATTAAACAGAAAATATATTTATATTTGAGGTGTTTTTCGTGAAAACAATTATTATCAATAAGCCGGGAGAAGTCAATATTATTGATACTCCAAAACCAGTACGAAAAAAAGGAGAGGCTTTACTCAAAGTTCTGTACGGCGGTATCTGCGGCAGTGATTTGGGTACATACCGCGGAACATTCGCTTATGCTTCCTATCCACGTATTCCGGGTCATGAATTCTCTGCTGAAATCATTGAAATCGACGATAATGACCGCAATTTAAAACCGGGTATGATTGTTACCTGCAATCCGTACTTCAACTGCACAAAATGTTATTCCTGCAAGCGCGGTCTGGTAAACTGCTGCACCAGCAATGAAACACTCGGTGCTCAGCGCGACGGAGCTTTTTCTGAATATATCACCATGCCGATTGAACGCATATATGACGGCAAAGGCCTTTCCGCCAAAACACTGGCTTTAATCGAGCCCTTCTGCATCAGCTATCACGGTGTAAGCCGCGCCGACGTAAAAGAAGGTGATACCGTTCTTGTTGTCGGTGCAGGCACTATCGGCGTACTCGCAGCCGTAGCCGCCAAAGCCAAAGGTGCCAAAGTATATATCTCCGATATTGCAGAAAAGAAAATGAATTATGCCGTTGAAACATTCGGTTTAGACGGCGGAATTTTAAATGATAATCATGCAGACTTTATTCAAAAAGTAGAAGAAATAACAGGCGGTAATTATTTCGACGTAACAATTGAAGCGGTAGGTCTTCCTTCTACATTTCTAAACTGCATTGAAGCAGCGGCTTTCGGCGCACGCGTAGTACAAATCGGTGTAGGCAAAAAAAATGTAGATTTTGATTTCACATTATTGCAGAAAAAAGAATTGAATGTTTTCGGTTCTCGCAATGCACTCAAAAAAGACTTCCTGGAGTTAATCAACCTTGTAAAAGAAGGCAAAGTTGACTTGGAAAAAATCGTTACAAATACTTATTCCTTCGATGAAGCAGCCAAAGCCTTCAGTGATTTTGATAAAAATGCTGCTTCCATGCTGAAAGTCATTATTAAATTTACTGAATAAAAATATTTATATGGAGGGTTTCCTATGAAAAGAGAACGTCCATTTGTTTCACAACTCGTTAGTAACGTTAAAATACCTAAAATGTTTAAAATAAAACAACATTTTCCCAGACCTAAAATAAATATAGAAGACATTCCTTCTATTATTAATCATCAATTATCTGAAAACAAATTTACTAAAAAAATTAAACCTGGCATGAATATAGCCATAACGGCAGGTTCTCGCGGTGTTGCCAATGTTGCATTAATTACCAAAACTATCGCTGATTTTGTAAAATCAAAAGGAGCACATCCATTTATTGTACCAGCTATGGGAAGTCACGGCGGAGCAACAGCCGAAGGTCAAAAAGAAATTTTAGAAGGCTATGGTATTACAGAAGATTATATCGGCTGTCCTATCATATCTTCCATGGAAGTTAAAAATATCGGTAAAAATGAAGATGGCGGTGATGTTTTTATTGATAAACATGCAGCTGAAGCAGACGGTATAATTGTCAGTTGCCGTATAAAGCCGCATACAGCATTTAGAGGTCCGTATGAAAGCGGTATCATGAAAATGATGGCCATCGGTCTTGGAAAACAATATGGCGCTGAAGTTTGTCATGCTGAAGGATTTAAAAATATGGCAAAAAATGTTCCTTTATTTGGACGCGCTATTATTAAACATGCTCCTATTTTATTTGCTGTCGCCTCTATAGAAAATGCTTTTGATGAAACTTGTAAAATTGTATGTGTTAATTCAGATGAAATTGCTGAAAAAGAACCTCCACTTTTAAAGGAAGCATTTTCGTATATGCCACGTATTCTTGTAGATGAATGTGATGTTTTAATAGTAGACCAAATAGGGAAAAATTTCAGCGGAGACGGCATGGACCCAAATATCACCGGAACATTTTGTACACCTTATGCAACTGGCGGAATAAAATCTCAACGGGTATGTGTATTAGATTTAAGTCCTGAAACACATGGTAATGCTATCGGTCTAGGATATTCCAGTGCAACGACAAAAAGAGTTTTCGACCAATTAGATTTACCTTCTATGTATCCTAATGCTATTACTTGTACTGTTCTTGGAGGAGTTCGCATTCCTATCGTTATGGAAAGCGATAAGGAAGCCATTCAAGTATGTATTCGTACATGCAATGAAATTGATAAAGAACATCCATATATCGTTCGTATTCCAAACAGTTTGCACATTGAACACATTATGCTTTCAGAAGCATATTACGATAAAGTAAAAAATATGCCTAACATTACAATTGAATCAGAACCTGAATTTTTAAAATTCAATGATAATGGAGATTTATGGTAGTAAAAAATCAAACTTCTACGGATTATAGGTTGCCTTTATTAACCTAAATATATTATAAAGGATGAATTAAAATTGAATACACAAATCAATTTAGCTGATAAAGCTATGGGAAAAGCTCAACGAAAACTTGTTCCGTTCATTGTTCTAATGTATATTTTTGCCTTTTTAGACCGTTCCAATATTGGTTTTGCCAAAGAAGCTTTCCAATTATCTACAGGTATCAGCGATGCTGCATTTGCTTTAGGCGCAGGTATATTTTTTATTGGTTATGCCGTATTTGAAGTTCCTAGTAATATTTTAATGCATAAATTCGGTGCACGTCTCTGGCTATCACGCATTATGATTACCTGGGGACTTGTATCTGCTGGGTTTGCTCTTGTAACAAACGAAACACAATTTCTTATTTTGCGTGTTCTTTTAGGTATCGCTGAAGCCGGCTTTATGCCTGCAATCGTTTATTATTTTACTTTATGGTTTACTGAAGAACGAAGAAGCTCTATAATGGGTCTGTTCTGGATGGGGCCTCCTCTTGCTTTTATTTTTGGTTCTCCTGTTTCTGGTTTATTGTTGGATATGCATGGCTTCTTAGGTCATGAAGGTTGGCAGTGGATGTTCGCTATTGAAGGCTTACTAGCAGCTGTCAGTGGGGTTTTTGCTTTTAAATATCTAATTGATGAACCAAAGAAAGCAAAATGGCTTACTGAAGAAGAAAAAATTGCTTTAAAAGAAGCATTAGAAAAAGAAAATAGTAAAAAAAGTTTCGAAAAAGTCGGAGCTTTATCTGTATTATTCAATCCTAAAGTTTTATATTTAGCTTTAATCTGTTTTATAATTCAAGTTTGTAATTACGGTTTGAATTTCTATCTACCTACACATGTAGCTGGTCTATTGGGTGCAAAAGTAGGTACGATGGTTGGTCTTATCAGTGCCATTCCTTGGGTTTTCGCTTTAATCGCTACTATATATTTACCGCGTTTTTCTGATAAAACTGGTATGCGTGGAAGCCTAGCAGCTATTATAATTGCATTATCAGGAATAGGTTATTTTATATCCTCTACAAGTTTTCCGCTCTTGGGTATAGCTGCTTTATCAATTGTTGCCATCGGGAACTTAGCTTGTCAACCAATATTTTGGACTTTACCTAGTCGTATTTTAACCGGCATTGGTGCTGCTAGCGGCATAGCTTTCATCAATTCTATGGGAAATCTCGGCGGATTTGTAGCACCAAACCTACGAGTATGGGCAGAAACATTTTTCCAAAGTTCAAATGCTGGATTATATGCAATGGGCATTTCCAGTTTTATCGCCGCAATTTTGCTTTTCCTCACTATTCCGATGAAAATGGGGAATAATATAAAGGGGAATTAATCTCCATTTTCCAAAAACCTTTATTATCATATATGGTAATAAAGGTTTTTTTTATAAAATAAATGCACATAGTTTATTATAAGCTATGTGCACTGCGATAAGAGGAATATTCTTTTTCTTTATCGTCCTTTGTCAAAAATTTATATGCTGCAGCAATAATACCGAATTCAGCAAAGTTCACGATAAACGGTACAAAAAACATCACTGTATCACCTGTTACAGCAGAAAAAGTCAGTCCGCCTAATAAAGATAATACAATACATACTATAAACAAGTACTTCATTTTATCACCTCATGTATTTATTTATAGACGCATTATATCATATCAAATAATACAGTCAATGCAAATTTTGAAAGTTTCTATCTTGAAATTATTTGTATTTTATAGATAATTATCTATAATCGTTCGTTTTTCTTTTGAAAGGTCAAAAGAAAAATGAACCAAAAAGAAAAAACCTTTTAACGTTTCGCTACCGCTGCACTGGGCGAGCCTTCGTAGCTCTTTTATAAATCCAGTCAGTAAAACGGCTCGAAACACTTGGAATTTGGCTCGTGCCTTCTATTCTAAATAATAATTTAAATCGAGCTGTTAACACTGTAATTTGTAATCATGCTGAATTTTTGTCTGCGTTGGAAATTTTTACGGTAGCTTTAGCTATTAAGAAAACAGTTTTTTAGTTCAAATGTTTGAGCAAAGCGAGTTTTTGAACGTTAGAAATAAAAAACTATTTTCTTAAAGTAAA
>USIX01000034.1 GCA_900554895.1 uncultured Megamonas sp.
AAGCTTAATAAGCTTGCCATGTCTTGCACTTTTCATATACCTCCTTGATAATCCAGTCGGGCGTAGACGCTCCGGCTGTAATACCAATTTTTTTAATATTATTGAACCAGTCATTTTGCAGTTCATCGGCGGTTTCTATATGATGTACTGCACAATGCTCGGCACAAATCTGCGCTAATCTTGTTGTGTTAGCACTGTTACGACCGCCAATGACAATCATCAAATCCACCTGCTGTGCCAGTTTAATGGCTGCGGATTGACGTTTATTGGTAGCCGTACAAATTGTTCGTAGTATCCTGATATCATAGGATTTATTTAATAAGATGCTTACGATTTTATTAAAATTGTCCGCTGAAAACGTTGTCTGAGCTACAATTCCCATACGCGGCGTGAAGCTCATGGCATGTGCTTCTTCTTCTGTACACAGTACAAGTGAATTTTCACCGGCCCATTCCTTGATACTTTTTACTTCAGGATGCTCTTTTTCGCCTATAATAATAACTTTGAAGCCTTCATCAGCCAATGTTTTAGCCGACATTTGAGCTTTTTTTACATGTGGACAAGTAGCATCTGCAAGCTCCAGTCCTTTTGCTTGTATTTTTTCATACACGCTTGGACCGACACCGTGAGAACGTATTATAATTTTTCCACAATCCATATCTTCAACTGTTTCAACAACACCGATTCCTTTATCAGCTAAAGATTTTACCATTTGCGGATTATGGATTATTGGCCCCAGCGTGCAAACTTTTCGGGATAAATCGACATTATTCAGTGCCATTTTTATAGCCCGCTTTACACCGTAGCAAAATCCATAATCGTCAGCTAAAATTACTTCCAAAATTAATCACCATCAAAAATTATATTACTAAGCCTATGATTTAGTATACCATATATTACTGTCTATATTCTACTGTATTTTTAACATAGAAGCAATTTCTTGCATTATTTTTTCAGTAAAAACCTGTAAGTTTTCCTTATCGGCTTTTTCCGCCTCGAAACGTAGAGGTTTTCCATACGATACTTTCAGACGGCGAAACGGTTTTAGCTTGAAGGTTCCTTCAATCGCTACCGGTACAACGACGGCTTTTGATTTTGCCGCAATGAGAGCCACGCCCGGTGCTCCCTTATGCAGTTTGCCGTCACGGCTTCGCGTTCCTTCAGGAAACATGCAGATACATTCATCAGCCTGAAGCATGGTGAGTGCCGTCTTTATTGCGGCTCTGTCGGAAGCACCGCGGCGTACGGGAAATGTGTGCACGTTTTTCAGGATATTTTTAAGAACGGGAACATGAAATAATTCTTCTTTTGCCATATATGCCAAATGGCGAGGTATAAATGTTCCTACAAGAGGCGGGTCCCAGTTGCTTAAATGGTTGGACGCCAAGATGACGGCTCCCTGTTTCGGTACGTTTTCAGCCCCCGTGACTTTTGTCGGAAAAATAACCGAATAAATAAAAATGAACATTAACTTTAATATTTTATACAGCATAATTTATCATTCCAATCAATTTTGAGCCATTTTTACAATAGATGCCAGGACTTCATCAATAGTCATATCCGTCGTATCCAAGAGCAGTGCATCATCAGCTTTTTTCAGCGGCGAAATCTTTCTGTTCATATCGGCTTCATCTCTTGCAGTAATATCTTTTTTTATTTTCTCTACATCTATATCGTAGCCTTTTTCTTTCATCTGTCTGGCACGCCGGTTTGCCCTTTCTTCAACAGAAGCTGTTAAAAATATTTTCAAGTCGGCATTTGGCAGTACGCATGTCCCGATATCTCTGCCGTCCATCAGCACTTTACCGCGTTTTGCCATAGCGCGCTGTAGTTCCACCATTTTTATACGGACTTCACTTACAGCCGCTACCTGAGATACGAGAGATGTTACCTCCGGTGTGCGGATAGCCGTCGATACGTCCATGCCGTTTACTTCCACGCATATATTATTATGTTCATCGTAGGATAATTTTATATTGATGTCATCCAATACGGAATTAATTTGTTCTGTGGAAACAGGCAGTTTATATTTCTGCAGGACTTTCCAAGCTACGGCACGATACATGGCTCCCGTGTCGATATAGATATAACCGAGTCGGGTTGCCGCCATTTTGGCAATAGTCGATTTGCCGGCTCCTGCCGGTCCGTCAATGGCAATTACTGATTTTGTCATATTATCACCTGTATTATTCAAATTGAGCTAGAATTTCATAAAATGTAGGATAGGAAATATTCACACATGCACTGTTTTCAATTTCAATGCCGGCACCGGCAGCTCCCAATATAGCCAGTGCCATGGCAATTCTATGGTCATCGTGCGAATTGCAGCAGGCAAATTTCAGATTGTCCGCCTGACCGCCGGTGATAACCATGCCGTCTTTTTGGCCTTCAATACATGGACAGATTTTGTTGAATTCATCGGTAATAACCTGCAGTCGGTCCGTTTCCTTAACGCGCAGTTCTCCTGCTCCTGTAATTACCGTTTTACCTTCGGCAAACATGGCGGCAACGGTGATAATCGGAATTTCATCAATTAAGCGCGGCATGATGTCAGCACCGAATGTCGTACCGTGCAGTTTTGCCGAACGTACACGAATATCGGCCAGCGGTTCCACTTCGTCACGAATATTGATAAGTTCGATATCTGCTCCCATATTGTTCAGAACATCAATAATACCAGTACGTGTTTCATTGATACCGACATCTTTTAAAATTACATCACTGTCTTTAATTATGGAAGCGGCTACCAGCCAGAAAGCGGCGGAAGAAATATCACCCGGTACGTGAATTTCTTTTGGGGCTGTCATTTTGTCCACTTTGGAGATTGTAATGCTTGTACCGGATTTTTTTAGGCTTACGCCAAATCCGGCAAGCATTCGTTCCGTATGGTCGCGTGAAGTATACGGTTCCGTTACGGTCGTTTCTCCGTCCGCATTCATTCCGGCGAGCAGGATTGCTGATTTTACCTGTGCGCTTGCCATCGGCATCTGATAGGAAATGCCCTGCAGATTTTCTTTTGTCGGAATTATTGTAATCGGCAGTAATTTATTATTTTGGCGGCCGACGATATTTGCTCCCATTTGTGATAGGGGATTTATTACTCTGCCCATCGGACGGCGGCTGAGTGAAGCATCGCCGGTGAAAGTCGTCAGAAATTTTTGACCGGCCAATATGCCCATCATCAGACGAAGTGTTGTACCGGAATTGCCGGCATCGATAATCGTCGTCGGCTCTTTAAGTCCGTGTAGACCGTTTCCTTTTACAATTAGCGTATTTTCATCTATTTCCTGCACAGTTACGCCGAGTGAGCGCATACAGTTGACGGTGGACATGCAGTCGGCTGCATGCAGAAAATTGGTTATTTTCACTTCACTATCGCAAAGTCCGGCAAACATCACGCTGCGATGCGAAACGGATTTATCGCCCGGTATTAAAATTTCACCGGATAATCCCTTTTTCAGAGGTTGAATTGTTTTTACTTTATCCATTACTTCAAACCTTTCTTAAATCAGTATTTATTTTTTGGAATAATTATAACACTATCCGCAAAAATTGAAAATCTGTTTACCGTTATCGATTTCATATACGTTTTACAATTCGCCGATTTTCTTGTATTTACTGCTTTGAAACTGTTTGAACGCAGTTTGTTTTCAAAAAAAACACTTGACAAATTATATTGAATAGTTTAAGGTATACATAACGTAAAGTTGTAAACATGAAATTGGATATAATAAATCCTGTGAACAGACAAGTAATTCATAGTAAAAAGCTACAGAGAGCCGATGGCTGGTGTAAATCGGTGTGATACTATAATGAACATCATCTGGGAGGTTTTTAATTGAAAGGTATTTGCTTAGTAGATTAAAACGTTTTTTCCTCGTTATCGGAAAAATACATTTGTATATAAAATATAGATGTATTCTGAGTGTTGTCATCTGTCGGCAAAATTTGGGTGGTACCACGGCTTATAATAGTCCGTCCCTTAGTTAATAGGGGGCGGATTTTTTATTATATTTACAAAATGCATGTTTGCATTAATCATACGTATACTGAAGTATACATAAAGGAGAGTTTTTTTATTATGGCAAAAATTTATTATCAGGAAGATTGTAATCTTAACTTATTGAAAGGTAAAAAAATTGCTGTCATCGGCTATGGTAGCCAAGGTCATGCACATGCGTTAAATTTAAAGGAATCCGGCTGCGATGTAATCGTCGGTTTGTATAAAGGCAGTAAATCATGGGCAAAAGCTGAAGCACAGGGTCTTAAAGTCTATACTGCTGCCGAAGCTGCTGCTCAGGCAGATATCATTATGATTTTAATCAATGATGAAAAACAGGCTAAAATGTATAAAGAATCTATTGAACCGAACCTGACAGCAGGTAAAATGCTCATGTTCGCTCATGGCTTTGCAATTCACTTCAATCAGATTGTTCCGCCGAAAGACGTCGATGTAACTATGATTGCTCCGAAAGCTCCTGGACATACGGTTAGAAGCGAATACTTAAGAGGACGCGGAACTCCTTGCCTTGTTGCCGTATATCAAGATGCTACAGGCAATGCTTTGGACCTTGCGCTTGCTTATGCCAACGGTCTTGGCTGCTCCAGAGCCGGTGTTCTGGAAACTACTTTCAAAACAGAAACTGAAACGGACCTTTTCGGTGAACAGGCAGTTCTTTGCGGCGGCGTTTGTGCATTAATGCAGGCAGGCTTTGAAACACTCGTTGAAGCAGGTTATGACCCGCGTAATGCTTATTTTGAATGTATTCATGAAATGAAACTCATCGTTGACCTTATTTATGAAAGCGGTTTTGCCGGAATGCGTTATTCCATTTCCAATACTGCTGAATTTGGTGACTATATCACCGGTCCTAAAATTATCACCGAAGATACGAAAAAAGCTATGAAGCAAATTCTCAGCGACATTCAGGATGGTACATTTGCTAAAAACTGGCTTACCGAAAACCTTACTGGCAATGCACACTTCCTTGCTATGCGCAAAAAAGCCGCTGAACATGAATGTGAAAAAGTCGGCGCAGAACTTCGCAAACTTTACAGCTGGAATGATTCTGACAAACTTATCAACAACTGATATTTGCGGCGGTTATTATAAGCAAAAAAAGAGATGCTGCTAAGCGTCTCTTTTTTTCACCGTAAAAAATTCTAACAATTTATAAAAGTATTTATATAGCATGAAGGAGGACATATGAGAATGAACGGTGCTCAGGCCATTATTGAATGTCTGAAAAAAGAAAATGTAGACCTTGTTTTTGGTTATCCGGGCGGAGCTGTTTTGACATTATATGATGCTCTGTATCAAAATAAATTCCGTCATATTCTGACAAGACACGAACAGGGTGCTGTACATGCGGCTGACGGTTATGCCCGCTCGACCGGTAAAGTCGGTGTATGTTTTGCCACATCCGGTCCTGGTGCTGCCAATTTAGTTACCGGTATCGCTACAGCCAATATTGACTCTATCCCGCTTGTATGTATTACCGGACAGGTGGCAACGCATCTTATCGGTCGAGATGCTTTTCAGGAAGCCGATGTTTGCGGTATTACCGCTCCGGTTACCAAGCACAATTATTTGATAAAAAAAGTTGAAGACCTGCCGCGTATTTTTAAGGAAGCTTTTTATATTGCATCCACCGGCAGACCGGGTCCTGTTGTTATAGATATTGCAAAAGACGTATTTGAGGCGGAAATCGACTTTGTTTATCCTGATACAGTAAATCTGCCTGGTTATCATCCGAAGACGGACGGCAATACACAGGATATTGATAAATTAATCGAAGCTATGCAGGAAGCTGAAAAACCGGTTATCTTCGTCGGCGGCGGTGTTATTTTATCCGATACAGCACCGTATATCCGTCAAATTGCAAAAACAACGGGTATTCCTGTTGTAGAAAGCTTGATGGGAAGAGGTTCGCTGCCTTGCGATATGCCGGAGTCTTTAGGCATGGTTGGTATGCACGGCACGTATACAGCAAATACGGCTGTAATGGAAGCTGATTTATTAATCGGTATCGGTGCGCGTTTTGACGACCGTGTTACGAGTAAAACGTCTGATTTTGCTCCGAATGCAAAAATTGCTCATTTTGATATTGACAGTGCCGAAATCAATAAAAATGTACTTGTAGATTATCCTGTTGTCGGTGATTTACGCTGGTCGCTGCCTCTTTTCGCCGCTAAACTTTCCGTAATCAGTGATAAACTGAAAAATACTTATCAGCCTTGGCGCGATTATATTTTTGATGTAAAAAAATACAATCCGTTATCTTTCCGTAAAAGCGATGAATATATCATGCCGGAAGAAGTGATTACGGCTGTAAGCAGTATTTCTGATGAAAATACGATTGTCGTAACCGATGTCGGTCAGCACCAAATGTGGGCAGCGCAGTATTATAATTTTCAGAAGGAACGTACGCTCATCACTTCCGGTGGTCTGGGTACGATGGGGTTCGGTCTGCCGGCGGCTATCGGTAGTAAACTTGCCAATCCGGATAAAAAAGTGGTGCTCTTTACGGGAGACGGCAGTATCATGATGAATTGCCAGGAATTTGCCACACTTGCCGATAATGATTTAGATATAAAGGTAATCGTTTTAAATAATCATATGCTCGGCATGGTTGCACAATGGCAGCGCATGTTCTACAATCGCCACTACGCTCATTCCGTTTTGCGTGGTAAGACAGATTTAGTAAAATTGGCTGAAGCAATGGGGGTAAAAGGATATCGTCTTGATACAAAAGCAGCCTTCAATGAAAAATTCACCGAAATCTTAAAATCCGAAGGTGCAGCTTTAATCGAAGTTTTAATTCCTGATGAAGAAAATGTATTCCCTATGGTTCCGGCCGGTGGACGACTTGACCAAATGGTATTGGAGGCAGAACAATGAAATATCAATTAACCTTATTAGCTGAAGATACTCCTGGCGTATTAAGCCATATCGTTTCTTTAATCAGCCGCCGCTCATTTAATATCAATACATTATCTGTAGGTTACACTGAAGAAAAAAACGTTACGCGCATGAGTTTTGTTCTTACTGCTGACAATGAAAATGAAGTGGAACAGGTCATGAAGCAGATAAATAAATTAATTAACGTTATAAAAATTGTCAATCTCACGCATATCGATTCCATTAATCGTGAGCTTGTTATGATAAAAGTAAAAGCCAATCCGGCAAATCGCAATGATATTGTTAATATAGTAAATATATTCCGTGCTAAAATTGTTGATGTAAACCGCGAAACGCTTGTAATTGAAGCAACTGGCAGCCAGACAAAAGTCGATGCAATCTGTGAAATGCTCGAAGACTACGGTATTATTGAAATTGCCCGCACCGGTACGCTGGCTATGTCGCGTGGTCCTGTTCCTGTAAAAGATATCTAATAAGAATATAATATATAAAATAAAAATGACTGTAATATGAAGTGAAAAATGCTTTATGATACAGTCA
Organism: uncultured Megamonas sp.; assembly: GCA_900554895.1. Lineage (GTDB taxonomy): Bacteria > Bacillota > Negativicutes > Selenomonadales > Selenomonadaceae > Megamonas > Megamonas gallistercoris. The sequence goes on from USIX01000034.1 coordinate 7,463, forward strand.
TTTTTTTATCGAGATAAATGTAAACTATAAATATTTATAGGTTGACAATATGTAAAAGTTATGGTTTAATAACTTCAATGTCATTTATATTTGAGGTGATTTTAATGTGTGCGGAGAAAAAGCTGCTAAATGTAAAGAATATGATTTTGTGCGCATTGTTTGTGGCTCTTATTGCTATCGGAGCTTTTATTAAAATACCGGTGCCGGTCTGTCCGTTTACGCTGCAGCTATTGTTCACTGCATTGGCAGGGCTTCTTTTAGGCGCTCGTCTGGGTTTTACAGCGGTGACTGTGTATGTGGTAGTCGGTCTTATAGGTATTCCCGTATTTACGCAGGGCGGCGGTCCGTCTTATATTTTGCAGCCGACTTTCGGTTATTTAGTCGGTTTTGCTGTAGGCAGTTATGTTATCGGATTATTGACGGAAAAAATTGCGAGACCATCTTTAATGCGGCTTCTAACAGTGAATTTTATAAATCTGTTTATTGTTTATCTATTTGGAATGGTATACGTCTATGCAATAAATGAATTTTATTTGAATACGCCTATCGGTATATGGCCGTTGTTTTTATACTGTTTTATACTGGCAGTACCGGGAGATATAGTTTTGTGCATTATTGCAGCTTTCATAGGCAGAAAATTGATACCGATAGTTCGAAAATAGTTTTTGAGAAAAGAGATGTTTTAATTGAGTAAGGGTTTATTTATTTCAGCAACGGGAACGGATGTGGGTAAAACATATGTTACGGCACTTATCGTAAAAAAACTGCGCCGAGCGGGGTTTAACGCCGGTTACTATAAAGCGGCACTGAGCGGTGCAGACTGTATTGAAGACAGTGATGCAGGTTTTGTCAATAAGACGGCGCAAATCGGTCAGGATGAAAAAAGTTTATTATCGTATTTATATAAAAATGCAGTATCTCCGCATTTGGCAGCAAAGCTGGAGGGCAATCCGGTAGAAAAAAATGTTGTTATAAGCGACTATAAAGCGGTTCAGGAAAAATACGATTATGTAACAGTGGAAGGCAGCGGCGGAATTGTATGTCCTATCCGCTACGATGATAAGGCGAGATATTTTCTGGAAGATATCATTAAATGGTTAAAACTGCCGGTACTGCTCGTTGCCGATGCGGGGCTCGGTACGATAAATTCCGTTGTGTTGACGCATGAATACATGCAAAATCACGGTTTAAAATTACAGGGAATTATTTTAAACAATTATACGGGAAGCATTATGCAAAACGATAATATCAAAATGATAGAGGATATGACGGGACAAAAAGTTTTAGCAAAAATTGCACCGAATGACACGGATATAGATATTGATATTGAAATTCTGCGCAGTTTGTATGAATAGGGGGATTGGCAATGGATAATATTAATTGGACTGAAGAAGATTTAAAATACATCTGGCATCCTTGTTCTCAGATGAAAGATTATGAAGAACTGAAACCGATTGTAATTGACCATGGTAAAGGTTCATATCTGTACGATATCAACGGAAAAGAATATATAGATATTATAAGTTCATGGTGGTGCAATCTGTTGGGTCATGCCAATTTGAAAATAAATGAAGCGGTGAAAGCTCAGCTCGACAGTCTGGAACATGTTATTTTTGCCAATCTGTCGCACAAGCCGGCTATTGAACTGTGCAGAGAACTTGTAAAAATCGTGCCGAAAGGATTGTGCAAGTTTAATTTCAGTGATAACGGTTCAGCTTCAGTGGAATGTGCACTGAAAATGGCTTTTCAGTATCATTATCAAACGGGTCATCCGGAAAAACAGCGTTTCATGTGTCTGTCGGAAGGTTATCACGGGGAAACAATCGGTGCGTTATCGGTCGGCAGTATGGATTTATATGCCAGAATTTATAAACCAATGCTGATGGAAACGGTGCATACCCAGGCGCCCGACTGTTATCGCTGTCCGTTCGGTCAGAACAGGAACAGTTGTAAATGTGAATGTTTTACATTTGCTGAAGATGATTTTGCCAGATACGGTAGAGAACTTGCCGCCGTTATCGTGGAACCGCTTGTACAGGGCAGCGCTGGTATGAGAATTTATCCGCCGCTGTATTTGAAAAAACTGCGTCGGCTGTGTGATGAATATAATGTACTGCTTATTGCCGATGAGATAGCGACTGGGTTTGGCAGGACGGGCAAAATGTTCGCTTTTGATTATGCAAAAGTCAGTCCTGATATTATGACTGTATCCAAGGGGCTTACCGGCGGATATATGCCGATGGCTATAACTATTACGACACAGAAAATTTATGACGCATTTTATGCTGACTATAATGAAGGAAAAGCATTTATGCACAGTCATACCTACAGCGGCAATCCGCTCGGCTGCTCTGCGGCGCTGGCGGTACAGAAGATTTTACGCGAGGAGAATATTCTGGACAGAGCGAATGAAACGGCTGTTTATCTGCATAATGCTCTGAAAAATGCATTAAGTGATTATAAATATACGGGAGAAATCCGTCATATCGGTTTAATCAATGCGATTGAACTTGTTAAGGACAAGGATACGAAAGAACCGTTTGACACTAAAGCACGTATCGGTTATCAGATTTATAAAAAAGCACTGAACAACGGTCTATTGCTCCGTCCGCTCGGTGACGTACTGTATTTCAATCCGCCGCTGAATATTGAAAGACACACGCTGGATAAAGCCATAGAGATTTGTGAAAGCTCTATTAAAGAAATATTGGGCTGATATTTTATGCGAAATTATCTTTGAAAACTTTTTAGTAATGAAAAACGGTAACAGTAAAAATAAATTCGTACTGTTACCGTTTTTGTGCGTTTATTTTAAATGAGCATTTATAAATTGTACAATATCATCATTCATAGCTTTTGTTTCCGGCAACTCCGGCAGGATGAGAGTCCAATCATGCGACATTCCGGGATAGATTTTTTCCGTTACATTTACTCCGTCAGCTTTGGCATGGGCAGCAAATAATATTGTATCGTCCAGAAGCATTTCATCACCGCCGGCGGTAATCAGTATCGGCGATATTCCCGTTAAATCGGCAAATGACGGCGATAAATAAGGGTCTGTTACATTAGCTCCTTTGGCATACGTCGGTTCGATAATTTCTTTTGTAAGCCGTTTGTTTTTATAGCCTAATATTTTATCTTTTTGGAAGTTGTTCAGATGAGAAGGCAGATTGCCATCTAGGTATGTCCAAGGAGAAATCAATATAATAGCTTTCGGTTGAGGAATATTATTATCTCTGAGATATACCGATAATACGGCGGCCAGATTTCCGCCGGCGGAATCACCCATCAAAATCATATTTTCAGGATTATAACCTGCCTGCAACAGTCCTTTATATGCTTTAACGGCATCTTCCAGTGCTGCCGGATACAGATGCTGCGGAGCTAAGCAATAGTCGAGAGCTAGTAAAGTGGCATTCCTGGCAAGCTCCGCCTTGTGAAGCCCCCAGTCACGGTAATTGTTATTCAGACCGCCTACATATCCGCCTCCGTGCAGAAACAATAAAATGCGGTCGGTATCGGTTTTGGTGGAAGTATATTTTTCTACCTGAACACCGTCAAATGATAAAATTTCCCGCTGCCAGCCGTCCGGTACTACGTAATTGTCTGAAGGCCTGCTGTATGCGTTGAAAAAATCTGTAGTTTTTTTATCAATGTAAGCAGCTTCTTCAGCACCGGATATATCCAGAATTTCCACACTAGAAAACGGATTTTGTCTTGAAGCTTGTGATATCTGCATTCCAAGCAGCAGTACACACATTATAATAGGAAATATCATCAGCCTGTGCAGCTGTTTTTGAATAATCATGAAAATCTTCCTTTCATTAATGAGTTTTTTTCATGATAACATCTGGAGTAAACTACCGGTCAACAGCTTATTAAAAGTTTTTAAATGAAATTTTGAATTAGATTTTATTTTAATGAAGAATAAATAAAATATTGTCTTTTTTTTTCACATATTGCATAATAAATAATGATAAGGGATTATTTATAGTTGATGGATAAGGATATAACTATGAGAAAGAAAACATTTCGAGAGAGAGTAAAGTTTTATTTGCGTATCCGCTGGCGAGCATTTCGGCGGCGTCCGTTCGTTTTTTTGCGATATCTGTTTACAATATTGTTTTTCCGGTCATTGGGGATTATCATCTGTCTGTTTTTAACGGTTATACCATTACCGCTCAATCATTTGTTGCAAAATATGTTTAATTTAAATTTATCACTCAATTCATTTAAAGATATAGTTTCCTCTGTACGTAAAATGGCATTTAATTTTAATCATGTGCTGCCCTCAGTTAGTGATGTTCTGCGTATGATGAATACTTTTTTAACAAATGTCAATCCGTATAATTTAATCAATATTGTACGCGACATACCGATGGATTTAAGGCAATTCATACTGAAACTGTTTGATTACCTGCGAGAGCGGTTTAAAGACTTGCGCATATTTGTTAAAAGTCTGTGGCCGCCGCAGAATTCCTGGCGCAAAATGAAGCTGTTCATCAGGGCACATACAATTATTTTAAAACGTATTGTCAGAAATATATTAATGATGGTTTTCAGTCTGCTGTTCGTAAAAATTCTGTTTTTCCTTGTAATTCCGCTGCTTGGTATCGGCGCTGTATATGTTATCGGTTTTAATGTAAGTTTGGTGATTATTGCCGTGCTGAGTCTGATTTCCTCGCAGCTTGGCGCTTTAATCGGCAGACTGGTCAATCAGTCACTGATAAAACTTTACGACTATATGCAAAAACGCGAGGGACAATATGCCGTGCGTCTACTGCTTATAAGTGTAGCGATTGCTTATAATTATTTAAAGGATGCACTCATGACAATCAGGCTTATTATCTGTCAAAGCATTGTCATTTATATTAAGAATATAAAATTGTCGCTGTTTATTATTTATATTTATTATAAAAATTATTTTTCCGGCATAGCTTCGCATAAAACGGTGCCCAAATAGATTTTTTCAGCGGAGATATTTTCTGTTATAATAGAAGAAACTTTATTTAAAGGAGATTTTATTTTGAGTAAGCGAAAATTGATTTTTACTGCGTGTCTGGCGGGAATGGTCATACCAAATCTTGCCGGCGCGCAGGCGGTTGATGAAAATAGTACTGATTTTGAAAAAATCAATGCACATTCCGTTGTACAGAATACGAATTTAATTTCGACACCGGCTTATACGACGATTATTACAAGTGAGGAAATTCATGATAATCACTATAAAAACCTGGCTGAAGCTCTGTCGTATGCCAGCGGCGTAATTGTAAATCCCGGTTCACTGAATTCCACGCATCTTGTCGTTCGGATTGACGGAGACGACCGAGTGGCGGTGCTTGTTGACGGCAGACGGGTCAACATGGATAAGGGCATAATGAGCGGACGGGCTTCGTATGATTTGGATTTGCTTCCATCCATAATGAATGTGGAACGGATTGAAATCATTCACGGTACGGCGGGTTCATATGCGTTTAATTACGATACACCGGGCGGCATTATCAATATTGTTACGAAAAAAGGCGATAAGCGTGAAACAACCGTTGATGTGGCAGCCGGCGAACACGGCGCGTGGAAGGTAAAAGCCGTAACCGGCGGACATATAGATGACTGGAGCTGGATGGCGGCCGGCGGTTTTGACAATGTCGATTATCATAAATATAAAGGTATTGACGGCGATACGCATGAACTGCCGAATTCCGACAATAATCGCCGTGAAATGGTATACCGCATAGATAAGCAGCTTACGGACAACAGTTCGCTCACTTTCGACTACGGTCATTTGAGCAATGATACGGGTATGTGGTTTTCCCGCAGCAATCCGCAAGATTATAATTATGAAAAATTAATCAATCACTTTGCTTTGACCTATAATTACAAAGAAGACACAGTGGCACCCGGCTATATAACGTATTATCATAATTATACACAGGGTGATACATACATTCCGGGCTGGTTTGACGACCAGGAAGACGAAGCTTCCTACAGTCGCTGGGAAAATACGGTGGACGGCATCGATTGGCGTGACGGGTGGCGCATAAGCAAGGATCATACTGTTACGGCCGGACTTATGTACCGCAAAACTTCCGTGGATAATATAAGCACCGATATCACCAATCCGTATAATTTAAGCGGTAATTATAATGAAGATATTTCCAATACATCTGTTTATTTACAGAGTGTGCGCCGTTTCGGCAAACTGACGCTGACTGGAACATCGCTCTATAATGACAATAGTAAATTCGGCGGCAAATATGTAGCAAACGGTGCTTTTGATTATACTGCCGATGATAAGACGACATTTTACGGCTCTCTTCAGCAGATTTATGCCGTACCGTCTTTAGATGAACTTTATTACAATAATAGTCATATAAAAGGCGACAGCAATCTTCGTCCAGAAACGGGCGAAAAGGGCAGTTTCGGTGTCCGCTACAAATTATCCGACAGGACGAATTTGAACTTTAATGCTTTTATTGCCAATATTGACGACCCTATCGGCTGGGATCGCCAGGGCGATGTTTACCATGCGGCCAATTTTGAAAATCAGAAAAAACGCGGTTTTCAATTAGCTGTTGACCATGAATTCAGTGATAAGTATAAAGCTTCTCTTTCGTACGCTTATACGGATACGCATACGGATAAAGGCGACGGAGTAGGCAATCAAGTTGATGTCAATGCCGTAGCTCCGAACAGTTATAAAGCTGTCGTTACGTATCATGATGATAAATGGACGAATAATATAATGCTGACAGCCGGAACGGGCAGAAGCGGCAATTACTACAGCGGCAGTTATTATGTATGGGATGCCAATTTCAATTATAAAATTGATGAGGATTGGTCAACGTATTTAAAACTGTATAATATCACCGATGAATCGTATGAAAAACTCGGTTCGTTATTTGTCGGCGATGTACCGGCATACGGCAGAACGGTATTAATGGGTATGGAATATACGTTTTAAAATAAAAAGAACTATCGCATGTTTTTAAGCGATAGTTCTTTTTTTCTTAAACAAATTCCTGTTTGGTACAATATAAGTAGAAAAAAATATTTATTAATTTATTTTCATATTGTGCCAGGCAATTTTTCTTTGAAAGCAAAGAAAAGTTGCCGAAAAAGAAACTTTTAAATTCGTGCACTGCTAAGAGATTTTCTTAATAGCTGAAGCTACCGTGAAAATCTCTAACGCAGACAAAAGTCCGGCATGATTAGCGAATTAAAGTAACAACAGCTCAATTAGTTTTCAGCTAGAATTAGAAGGCACGAGCCAAATTCCAAACGTTTCAAGCCGTTATACCGTTTGTTTTTAGAGAAGGGCTGCGAAGGCTCGCCCAGTGCAGCGATAGCGAAACGTTAAAAAAGTTTTTCTTTTTGGTTCGTTTTTCTTTTGTCTTCAAAAGAAAAACGAATGATACTTAGGTGTTTTTGGCAATGATGGCACCAATTACGCCGCCCACGAGTACGGCTGTAGTGATATCGCCTCTGTCAAAATCCTTATCGTCGTCATCTTCCCAACGGCCGTCGCGGTCATGGCGCGGTGGAGGTGGCGGCGGATTTTTGTCACGGTCTCTGTCCCAGCGGTCGTTATCACGGTCGTGACGCGGCGGAGGCGGTGGCGGATTTTTGTCACGGTCTCTGTCCCAGCGATCATTATCACGGTCATGACGCGGTGGCGGAGCCGGGCGGTCTTTGTCATTTCTGTCGCCTCTAGGCGGAGCCGGACGCTTGATATCCTTATCGCGGTCGCCTCTCGGCGGTCCCGGCGGATTGTGGCGCTGCTCAAACTGGGTTTGATTATCCAGTGCCGCAGCAGCAGCCGAGCTTACGCTCATAGTGTAGCTGACGGGAGTTGCCAGAAAGCAGGTAAGAGCAAAGATACCGATGGTTTTTTTTGCTTTTTTAGTAAATAACATCATAAACCCTCCTTTATGAATGAGTTATTAAAGTTTAAGTATTGTTTGCAATGATAGCGCCGACAACACCGCCGACTACTACAGCCGTAGCAATGTCGCCTTTATCATAATCTTTGTCATCATCTCTGTCATGGCGGTCATCGTCTCGAGGCGGAGGCGGCGGATTTTTGCCGTCCTTATCATAACGGTGGTCTTCATTTGGTTTCGGCGGAGGCGGATTTTTGTCTTTTTTATCGTTGCGGTTATTATCATGACGCGGTGGAGCTATTTTGTCTTTTTTATCTTTTTTATCGTTTTTATCATTGCGTATTGGCGAATGTTTGTCGTTATCGTCTTTATCCCATCTGTCATGACGCTGTTCGATTTTCGGCTGACTGCTTGCTGCAGAAGCTGTAGAGAAACTATTTATACTGTAGCTTGCAGGAATACCCAGAAAACAAGCCAATGTAACGGTACATAAAAGTTTTTTTGTCTTTTTAGCAAACATAAATAAATCTCCTTATTATTTATCAGGTGTTTTTGGCAATGATGGCACCGATTACACCGCCGACGAGTACAGCCGTTACGATGTTGCCCTTAGTATAATCTTCATCGTCATCATCTCTGTCATGTCTATTATCTCTATCGTGGCGATAGTCTCTGTCTCTATGATTGTCATGTCTGGAATCGTAACCGTAAGAGGCTGCACTTGCTGTAGGAGCTGTTGCTATATATCCGAGCGGGCTGCACAGAAAACATGCGAGAGCCAGAACGCTTATAATCCTTTTAAATCTTCCTGTAATTAATTTTAACATATTAACACATCCTTTGACATAGTTTTTATGAGTTTCTATGTGAATTTTACTACTCTATATTAATAATATACCAGCAGAAGATTAAATTTTGCTTAGAATTCTATTTAAAAAAGATTAAAATTTATTTATAATGGAATAATACTGTTTTAGGAGTTGATTATATGGATTTAAGTAATTTATTGACGGAAAGACGTAATCCGTACACTTTGGATATAGATAAGATATCTTCACTGGAAATGTGTATGCTTTTAAATGAGGAGGATAAAAAAGCGGCTGTGGCGGTCAGAAATGTACTGCCGCAAATAGCGAAAGCTGTGGATGAAATTGCGGCAAGACTGGCACGTGGCGGTCGACTGTTTTATATCGGTGCGGGAACTTCCGGCAGACTGGGTATTTTAGATGCCGTGGAATGTCCGCCGACGTACAGTACTGACCCGGAAATGGTGCAGGGGATAATTGCAGGCGGATACCCGGCGATTTTCAAGGCACAGGAGGGAGCAGAGGATTCTCTTATGCTGGCGCAGGAGGACTTGAAAGCCAAAAATCTTACGGCGAAAGACTGCGTAGTCGGTATTGCGGCAAGCGGAAGAACGCCGTATGTTGCCGGAGGACTGGAATATGCCGATAAAATCGGTGCGCTGACGATAGCGGTAAGCTGCTGCAAAAATGCGCTTATCAGTGCCAAGGCCCGTATTGCAATAGAGGCATTGACAGGACCTGAAGCGATAACCGGCAGTACGCGCATGAAAGCCGGTACGGCGCAAAAGATGATACTGAATATGCTTTCCACCTGCACTATGATAAAACTCGGCAAAGTGTACAGTAATTTAATGGTAGATGTAAAAGCTTCCAATAAGAAGCTGGAAGAACGCGCCCGCCATATCGTAATGGAAGCGACCGACTGCACATATGAGCAGGCACAGGAAGTTTTAGCAAAAACAGAAGGCAGAGCCAAACCGGCAATTTTAATGGTACTTTTGGAGTGCGACCTGAATAAAGCGAAAGCTTTGCTTAGGGAAAATAACGGTTTTATTGCCAAAGCACTGGCAAATTCCGATAGATGAGGTGAAAAATGAATTTACAGGAAACGGCGGCGGAAATTTATAAATTATTAAAACCGTACAATATAAAAGAGACACGTAACTGCATGACACGGCTCAGACTTCATCTGGAAGATTTGGAAAATGCGCCGCTGGAAAAACTGAAAAAAGTGGATAATGTGCTGGGTGTTAATTTG
>USIX01000035.1 GCA_900554895.1 uncultured Megamonas sp.
GTAAACAAACAAGCTCTCAGAAATATCTTCGATAAATAATCAAGATAAAATAAAAAGGTTATCTCTCATTTATTTGAGAGGTAACCTTTTTTATTTAGATAATGTTAATCTTAATCAAAAACGGTTCTAAATATGTACCGTGTTCCGGAAAAATTCAAATACATCTAATGTTAATCTTAATCAAGAATAAAAACACACGCCGTGCGTTTACCGTGCGATAAAATTCAAATACATCGAATGTTAATCTTAATCGGTCTGGATATCGGATTGGCTGTTTACTACTATACTATTCAAATACATCGAATGTTAATCTTAATCATAAGGAATTTGGACAGGTAAGAATAATAAAAGACGGATTCAAATACATCGAATGTTAATCTTAATCCCATATGGCTGGCCAAAAGCCTTGCCAGGGCTTCAAATTCAAATACATCGAATGTTAATCTTAATCGCTTCACGGTATCTTTTTATAAAAAAATCTTAACCAATTCAAATACATCGAATGTTAATCTTAATCTTTATTATCTCCGTTATTTCAGCACTCGAACGGTTCTATTCAAATACATCGAATGTTAATCTTAATCCTTTGTAAAGAACGCTAGTAAACCAGGAGCACTACTATTCAAATACATCGAATGTTAATCTTAATTGTGGTGGAATATTAATAATAATGACTAGGTGGCATCATTCAAATACATCGAATGTTAATCTTAATCTGGGCATTGTTTTATAGGCTTATCGGGCGTTAGCATACATTCAAATACATCGAATGTTAATCTTAATCCCTCCAACACGGTCTGAAATGCTATACAGGTCATTTGATTCAAATACATCGAATGTTAATCTTAATCTAATTTTAAATTTTCTTCTATGGTTTGTAAACCATATTCAAATACATCGAATGTTAATCTTAATCAAAAGCCCCTATTCTATGTTATAATAAAAGTGTCAAATTCAAATACATCGAATGTTAATCTTAATCAGTTTAAAACGCTATATCCGCAATTTGAAAACGTAGAATTCAAATACATCGAATGTTAATCTTAATCAAGTTCAGCGGTAAAAGGGTTAAACCAGTTACCGATTCAAATACATCGAATGTTAATCTTAATCTCTGTGCAGTTATTGGCTCATGTTCGCATAATAAAGAATTCAAATACATCGAATGTTAATCTTAATCCTGAAAAACAGCGTAGCGCGGCAACAGTAATTAACATATTCAAATACATCGAATGTTAATCTTAATCTACGGAATAAATGCAGAGCGGCGGGGTATAAAGTAAAATTCAAATACATCGAATGTTAATCTTAATCTTACAGAAAAACAACAGGAAATAATACAGGCGGTACAATTCAAATACATCGAATGTTAATCTTAATCGGATAGTTATACAAAAGAATATGCTAATTGGATAAAATTCAAATACATCGAATGTTAATCTTAATCAATAACCAAAAAATCGAAACGAAGGTGAAACACCAATTCAAATACATCGAATGTTAATCTTAATCACGGGCGCAGATGACACTAGAGCAAGCAAAAGAGCAATTCAAATACATCGAATGTTAATCTTAATCTCCTGGAATTATAGAATTTGTCGCCGACGCTGCCAAATTTCAAATACATCGAATGTTAATCTTAATCAAAAAGATTAAAATCATTAATCTCTATCTACGATAGTTTCAAATACATCGAATGTTAATCTTAATCGAGCATATGCGTATTATGAACTGTTTAAAAAAATATTTCAAATACATCGAATGTTAATCTTAATCTGAACAGCTTCCGACTGTAGGGCAGGTGAATTTGATTTTCAAATACATCGAATGTTAATCTTAATCGATAACAGGTACACGTGCTGATATTCTGATTTCAGATTTCAAATACATCGAATGTTAATCTTAATCGGAAACGGAGAAAATATATCTGATAACGGAAACACAACGTTTCAAATACATCGAATGTTAATCTTAATCATTTAAGAGAACAATTATTACCTGGATATTAATTTGGTTTCAAATACATCGAATGTTAATCTTAATCATACATTAATAAACTATTGACTATAGCTAAAATGAATTTCAAATACATCGAATGTTAATCTTAATCCTATTTTAAAGACAAAAATGGCATGAGCTGGATATATTTCAAATACATCGAATGTTAATCTTAATCATTTTAAGCTCTGCCAGCGAACCATTTTTTATAAAATTTCAAATACATCGAATGTTAATCTTAATCTTTTCGTTTGGCAGAGGCAGTATTTATTTTCTTCTCAGATTTCAAATACATCGAATGTTAATCTTAATCGTATACTATAAGAACTTTAGGATACCATTCAGTAAATTTCAAATACATCGAATGTTAATCTTAATCTAACGAAAAATAAACGTTTCTTTTTATCAGTATATTCTAAAATAGTTTATTTGACAAGGTTTTTGCTGTTTTTTACCAGGCGATAATAAAATATTTAGTTTTTACAAGATAATAGTGCTTAAAACCTTATGCAATAATAAACTATTGCTATTTTTAAATTTTTACGGCTGGTAATTTTTTATAAATAATACTGCACTGTTTAATACTTTAACTTTTTAAAACAAAAATTTATTATGATAACGCATTTTTTATCTTAAAAATATCACTTATAAAAAGTAATTATTCACTTATATAATAATAAAATACGGAAGTTTTTCCAAAACATAAGAAAAAACGGCAGCAAATTTAATTTATTTACTGCCGCTTTTTTTATACTTGATTTATTTTAAGTTTTACTATTGATGTATGCGCGTAAACTATATCTTTGGCATGAACGAAAAATACTGTACCGTTGCATGGTGCTGTGAGTTCTTCGATTACAATATGCTCATACGGGTCGTAAATACGGGCAATAATTTCTCCTTTATATACTTCCTCATTTACGGCGACAAGACGTTCCATAAAACCTGCTGATTTCGATTTTACGGAAAGCATACGGTCTTCTTCGATTATTTCGCTGTGAAATCCGCCCGGTACAGGAAGTGTCGTTATTTTTTTTGCATAAAAAAAACGCAGTACACTGCGGCAGGCCTCTTTTGCGCTCGGTCTGTCAATAAAGTCGCACGCTTTCGTATAAAGAGAATATGCCTTGCAGTTCCATATCTGCCAGTTGTAGTTCAGCGTCGTCGTATCGTAAGGGCGCGGCGCACGGACAACAACGTAAGGTAAGCCGAATAGTTTACTGTTTTCTATATCCTCAAGACCTGTTTTCATCATGCGGATATGTGTGGAAAACTGTCCCGGAATATAAAAGCTCGTAAACTGTATGCCACACGGAAAATTCTTTACGGCATCGAATATGCTCTCCGCTATGCGCTGTGTCGTTTCGCCGGCATAGTAGCCGGGAAACATGCGGTTGATATCGGTGTCATCCTGCGGCCAGAAACGTTTCACCTGGTTCATGGAATAAGTATTGACGCACGGAATGACGACGATTTTTCTGCCAGAAGTGATGTAGTTATTTTTTTCATATAATTTTAGCCGTTCGATTAAAAGTGAACAGATATACATCTGCTGTATTTCGTTTCCTCTAAGTGCGCCAACCACACATACGCTTTCTTCACCTTCGCCGAATTCATAGGCATAGACGCGCAGACTGTCGCGATAAAGAGATTTTAATTCATAAATCAGTTTTTTCTTCATAGTGCACACTCCAGTAATCGTCCCAGTAAATTGCCTTCATTGACTATCGGATATTCCCGTAAGGTGAACAGCAGACCGTCACAGGGAGATAATACTTCGCTTTTCACCGTACCGTTCAGAGGGCTTACAATGCGTCCGATTAAATCGCCTTTATGCACGAAATTTTCATGATGCGCAAACGGAACGAACAGACCGGAACAGGACGCATTAAGAAAATGCACCTGCCCGTCCGTACTTATAATAGGTTTTTTTATGGATAATTTCTGTATTTTCATCATGCCGAGGTGCATCATAGCATTGAAAATACCGTCGCACAACCTGTCGCCGTATAACGGCGTAAGGCGCATGCCGACGCCCATTTCCACGACGAGTGTCGGCGTCCACTGTTCATTGAGCGAATAGGCGAAGGTACTTTCCAGCACTGTAGAGGCGGAATGAACCCAGATATAATCCATGTTCAGCCATTTTGCCATAGGAAGCAGTTTTTCCTTCTGCCGTTCATTAATTCTGATTTGCGGAATTTCCCGCAGATAGATATTGCTGGCATGAATATCTATAACAAGATCGGCACCTGTTATATCATCAATGATGCGGCTTGTTACGTATTCAACCATAGAGCCCTGCGCATCACCCGGGAAAATACGGTTCATGTCCAAATCAAACATCGGTACCTTGCGTGTTATGGAATCCACTCCCAAAGGATTCAGGCAAGGATAAATATCCACTATACCGTTCCAGTTTTCGGCGGATTTATTAAGTTTCTCCTGCAAACGGTAGCAGACATACTGTCCTTCCAGTTCGTCACCGTGTATGCCGCTGACGATGCAGATGCGCGTCTCGGAATCACCGCTTATAAGACGCTGTTTTTTTATCATATAATGTTCATCTATCGGTAAAGGTATATCGCTTACCGTGATTTCCATAAATCAAACCTCCTCGACATTCAAAAAAATGGTCTGGGACTGTCTTGCAAAAAAAGGACTGAAAAAAATTCCTCTGTTTACAAGACAGTCTTTATAGTCCCGTCCGCGGGAAAAAACGAGGTACGTATCATTCACTAGCAGATTATTCGTAGGGTCAAATCCGTACCAGCGGTTATTGGCGAAAATTTCAACCCATGCGTGAGTAGTATTTTCATTCATCATGATACCGGCAACATAGCGGGAGGGAATTTTCAGTTTACGGGTAATCGCCGCCATAATCTGAGCATAATCCTGACAAACACCCTGTCTGAGGGCAAAAGCATCATCCGCCGCCGTCTTAATATCTGTCGCACCGGAAACATAATTCATTGCATCATAAACGGACTGCATTACGTATAGAGCCTTTTCATAATCGCTATATAAAGCTTCACATCCTCTGCGGCACTTTTCGTAAAACGGCAGCAGATTTTTCCCCACGGCTGTCTGCTGCGTAGGCAGAAGAAATACATCATTCAGGTGATTGTCAAAATCATATTTCTGCCAGTCAACCTGCGCTTGTGCCGTTATATGCAGATTTAATGAAGTGTGCTCCTGCGCCTTGTAGCCGTACCAGAAGCGATTGCCGAAACTGTCGCGGCTGATGGAGAAATAATCCGCGTCAAGACTTATGCGCACATTATTCACCATTTGCCGCGGCTCTGTTTTCGGCAGACATTTGAGCGAAAAATAGTGATGATTTACTTTGCAGTCAAAAGAAATTTTCAAACGATAATCCATAGATAAATTTTTCATAGTATCAAATCAGACTTTCCGTGAGAGAAATCGCTTTATCGTAATCCACCGTTTCACTGTTTTTCAGCACATTTTTAAGTTGTATGAATGCTTCCTTATTATAAGGAATATGCGAATAATTGAGGCGATGTTCCAGCATATCACAGGCTTTAATGAGTTCTTTTCTATCTTTATGCAGATAAAGATAGATGTCCAGACGTTCCAGTCGCCTGCCCAGCTTTATGATACTGCGGATTTCATGATTTTCTATCTCATCATCGAGTGAAGCCCAAAAAGCAAGTATGCGGTCAAGTATATTCTGCAAATCAATAATAAAAGAGTCGAAATCATTTAAAGAAGTTAAATCATTCACGGCAAGCTCCAGATACGACATGGTCTGCGTACCTATTTCATTGCGCAGAATTATACAGTTGTCATAGGCGCGGTACAGATTGGAAATAAGAGAATTAGGGTCGTTTTTATCTTTTAGATACCGCTTTACGAAATCGTCCATATTGTCGTAAATATTGGGGATTTTGAAATCAATGCAGTATCCTATATAAAAATCGGGTTCTTCTATCATTTTGTCATAGCCGGTGAAAAATTCCTTAATCGTACTGTAAACGCGTTCGCTGTAGCGTCCCAGCCATAATAAATTATCAATTTTATTTAACGCGACAATATCCATGTATCCTTAAAACCTCCGCCTTGTGATGAATTTACGATGAAACTGTCGGGATTGCGGGAAAAACGGGTCAATCCGCTTTTCCAGACCTGAGTCGTTTCACCGCTTAAAACGAATGCGCGCAAATCGGCTTTGCGCTCGATAAGCTGATCGCCGTCCAGAATTTCCAGTCCCTTGAAATCGATTACTTCCTGCGCTATAAAACGGCGCGGTTGCTGTAATAATTTATCGATAAACTGCATTTTCATTTCCGGTGCCAGCGTATTGGCGAAAAATACGCCGTATCCGCCTGCTTCGGCAACATCCTTTATGACAAGGCGGTCGAAATTATCCAGAATGTACTGGCGGTCTTCCTTAAAATACGGCAAATATGTCGGCGCATTGCGCAGGATAGGTTCTTCATTCAGATAATACTCAATCATTTTCGGCACAAAATAATAAATACCCTTATCATCTGCCACTCCGTTGCCGGGAGCATTGATAAGGGCGACGTTGCCTTTTTTATAAATTTCCATAAGATGAGGTATGCCGATTAACGAATCTTCTCTGAATGTCATCGGATCCAAATATTCATCGGAGATACGGCGATAGAGTGCACCGATTTTCTCCAGCGAGCCGGTATAATTTTTAAAATACAGATAATCCTCCTGGACTACGACATCATCGGAACTGACAAGAACTGCACCGATTTTTTCCGCCAGATAGGCGTGTTCAAAATATGCCGCATTCATTCTGCCCGGCGTGAAAATTGCATTTATACCCCCTGTATTCACATAGTCCATGACATTTTTAAGCATCCGGGCATAATTGCGATTGTCGGCGACTTCATTGTGCATATACGTTATGGGACTGGCACGGCGGCATATAGAGCGGGCAATCATCGGATAGGATGCGCCGCTCGGCACACGCAGATTATCCTCCAACACGAACCAAGTCCCGTCTTTTGCCTGCACCAAATCAATACCGGAAATATGAGAATGAATGTTCTTCGGCGGAACGATACCTTCGCATTCGGCCAAATAACCGCTGGAAGAATAAACAAATTCCGGCGGAATTTTATTATCGTTAATAATATTTTTCTCACCGTAAATATCATCAAGAAAAGCATTCAAAGCATCGACACGCTGAATTAAGCCGATACTAAGATATTCAAATTCTTCTTTAGTAATTATGCGCGGCAGACAGTCGAACGGAAACAACTGCTCATGAAAGACATTGTCTTTGTAAATGCCGAACTTTACACCGTACCGTTTCAGTAAATCATTGACCTTTTCTGTATATCGGATGAGTTCTACCATAATATCCCTTCTTTTTACTGTAATAAAAAACGCCCTATTCAACTAAGTGAATAGGACGCCTTTGTCGCTTATAGTTTATTATATCTCAAGCCAAAAGTCAATAGAGCAGCACATAATTTATTTGTTAAAAGACTTTATTCATGTTATATCATTTTACAATTGTATACTTGTATCAAAAATATTTTCTATAATTCTTTAATACTTGCGGAAAATATGTATCTGCTCGACTACGGACACAAAAATTTAGTAATCTCATGTAGTCTTCCTATAACTTCCGGAACTCATAGGAAGGGTAACTCCTTTGAAAGCCTGACATGCAAAAAGGTTATCTCAAAAACAAGAGATAACCTTTTTTATTTCCTCTAAATCAGGCTTAATTCTTTCAAATATCTGTTAAGTGCATCTTGCCAGCTCGACAATCTATTAAAGCCTGCCTTATCCAGACATTTTTTGCTCATGCGTGAATTATGCGGTCGCTTTGCCTTCGTCGGAAAAGCTGTTGACGGTACCGGTTCAATCTGTACATTTACACCCTTTTGCTTAAATATTTCACAGGCAAATTCATACCATGAGCAGATACCTTCATTTGTTGCGTGATACACGCCGTATTTGTCAGTCTGTACCACATCGCAAAGAAGTTTTGCCAAGTCAACCGTATAAGTCGGCGAGCCTATCTGGTCATTTACTACAGTCAGCTTATCATGCGTTTTTGCCAAATTCAGCATGGTTCTAATAAAGTTTTTGCCGTTCATGCCGAATACCCATGAAATACGCACAATAAAATATTTATCAAGAATTTCCTGCACGGCCTTTTCACCGTCAAGTTTCGTCTGCCCGTAAACATTCTGCGGTGCTTTTTCATCTTCCGGCTCATAAAAACTATCTCCATCACCCGGAAATACATAATCGGTACTTATATAAATCATTTTGGCGTCAATATCTTTACATATTTTGGCAATCTCTCTTGTAGCTTCAACATTAACCGCACGACAAAGTGCCTGTTCGTCTTCCGCCTTATCCACTGCCGTATAAGCGGCGCAGTGAATTACTGCATCAGGGTTGTAATTTTCAATGAAAGATTTCATTTTTTCTGTATCGGTCAGCGAAAAATCTTTTCTCGTCGTGCCAATACATTCTATATTTCTCTTTTGCAGTTCTTTTACCACATCATAGCCTAGCTGCCCTGTATAGCCTGTAACTAAAACTTTCATGTTAAACACCTCTATCCTATATACTACAAAAATTTTATCAATTATTATTTATAACTTTATTTATATATGTTAATGATTTCTTTCTCTTCTTATCTAATTGATAATTTATATCTTTCCAATTTACATTTGATATCTCTTTTAATTTATTATCCTTAGTATTATTCAACTTTATTTTTAATGAAGTACATAAATCTTCAATGCGTGAACTTAATCCATCTGGTAATTCTATGTATATTTTTTTATTAAATATAATAGAAAAAGCTGTGGCATGAAAAGAATTGGTTACAATATATTTTGCATTTGCAATCAAAGAAACAAATTCATCAGGTCCTACATCGTACAATACGTTACCAATAGTAAAATTTTTATTCTTCAATGAAATTTTATATCTAATATTTATAACATCACAATTATTTTGTTCTGATAATTTTTTTGTATATTCATATACATATTTAGGATTTCCTACTGTATAAACTAATATATACTCTCTATCAATCATTGCTCTATTTTTTACCAAATTTATCCAAGTATTCTTTGGAAGTAGAAATACTGGATCTAAATCCACCGAAATATCCTTTGTTAACTGTGATTGTATTATTTTTTTCGCAGTATCTTCTCTAACTGAAATCATTTTAAAAGATTTTAATAAAGTATTTATATCCAATTTATAAAATTGTTCCCATTTAGATACGCCAAAACTTGCTGCATAAGAATATTTTTTAGCATTATCATTTATAAAATCCAAGAAATAGCTTTCATCATTATTAGTAATATTAGGATTCCATACTTGATCACTTCCTACAATAAATATATCATAATTTTGTTCAAGACTTTTCAAATCATTTTTTAATAATTTTTTTGTAAAAACCATATTATAAGCAATAAACTTTTTAAATTTTTTATTTCTCTTATATGTCGTATACCCATTTAAAAATTTTTGTAAAAAATTTTTCAAATTAATAATATCACTAAAATTAAAGATTTTATAATTTTTATAAATGAAATCAGAATAATAATCTAGTATTTCAACAGAACAACCTTGTTCTTTTATAACTTTTTGTAAAGCATACATTTGAAGTGTAGCTCCATAATTTATTGCCCTCTGAAAAGTTAAAATACATACTTTTTTCTCCATATAAATCTTCCTTCTGTTAAATATCTAATACTTAAATAAGACTTTTATCAATTTTCTTTTTACAACCTGTTTATCTAAATAAAAAATGAGTTTTATTCTTTGAAAATAATTTGCAGACTTCCATAAATATTTAAACTCAATTCCCGCTAATTTAAAATTTATATTAGGGAATCTTCTCCAATTTTTATTTATATTTATAAATTTAATTTTGTCATTTTCAAAATCTAAATTTACATTTTTATAATAATCTTTTACTTTTCCAAAAGATATATTTTTTATAATGAAATCTTGATTATAATATTTTTTATAATCAAACCTCATCAATATTTTTACGATTTCTTTATAGTTATAGTCCCATAAATATGTCTCTCCCCAATTATTCTGTTTTATTCTAGAAGCAATAGCACCTAAATTCGTACTTATGCATGGTATTTTCAATCTTATAGGTATAGATAATGTATAACTATATGTCTCTGGCCAAACTCCTGGAAACCAAAAAAAATCTATACAATATTTTTTTATGATTTCATATATTTTTTCTTCTTTATATGCTCCTAAAATTAAAATATATTTTTTTTCTTCTTCTGTTAATTGTATATCATTTAATCTACCAAATACTATAAAATATAATGGTAATTTCTTTTCAGCTATATAAGTCACACATTCTTTAATTTTTTTTGCACCTTTGGCTATAGATAAATCTCCTATTAATCCAATTGTTTTTATCTTTGACTCAAAATTAATAAGTTCTGGATTTTCAAAAACACATATATTAGTATCTGAATAATATTTTTGAATACGTTCTTTCATATCATAACTTGGAACTACAATCTGTGCAGCTTCTTTTAAATATTCATCCCAAAATTTACGCCAAATACTTATATTCTTAATATATTTATCTAATGTTTCACTATAGAAATTTCTTTTCAATATGCATTTATCACATGCTTCATTCCCTAATTCTCCACAATATTCTTCTTTTTCATTTGTTAACTTTATAAATGGACAAATACAATAATAATCGTGTAATGTTATAACTAATGGTATATTATTCAAATCTTTGTGTAACCTAAAAAAAGATATATTAGCATCTAATAAATGATGCACATGTAATAAACTTACTTTAAAATATTTCAAAATAGTTTTTAACTGCTCTAATTCAACGTCATTAAATATATTACATATAAAAACTTTTTTATCTTTATCTAATAAATTAATTTGAATAACTCTTCCATATACTTCAACTAATATCACTCTATATCCTTCTAAACTCCATGATTTAGAAATTTCATCTACATGTCGTTTTGTTCCTCCACCTTCTACATTAGTTAGAAGTATTGCAATTGTGTTTTTCATTATCACACCTCACTTTATAGCCATTCATTTTCTTAGTTATAATACAATAAATTTAAGTTAATATATTTTAAAAACTTATCTAATATGTTTTTAATTATCATCTTTTTATTTTTTTTTGCATATTTTTTTACAATATACTCAAAATCATTTTGAATATAATCCTGCCAAAACTCTTCATATTTTTCATTTTTTTTATTCGGATATTGCATTTGTGGTTGAAGATAATCTTTTATATCCACTTTGTATTGTGTTATTTCAGATATACCGTTTTCATATAATTGCTTTCCTTTTTTAGTATTTACAATTACTAATGATACACCTTTATTATCATTAATATCTGGTCTATTTTTTTCTATTCCCCAACAATCTGCTATTGTTATATCAGAAGGTCTATCCAAATTTGTAAATTGACAATTATAACATGATTCTCTAAACATTATATGTTTATAAAATAAATCAGTATAAATTGTTTTCGCTATTTTTTTTCTATTAATTACAAAAGATTCTATATGTGTATTCCAACCAAAACTTTTATCTCTAAAATCAAATTGTTCTACTTTTCCATTATATTTCGTTTCTAAATAACTTATATAATCCTTGAAAATCTTAGGGCTAGGTGTACCATGACAAACTATATCAACTAAAAATAACTTTTCCTTATTCTTTATAAATTTTGCCAATCCTGCAACATGACACGGCGTTCCTGAAAATAATACTTTCTTGCCTGCCTCCAAATCTGCTTTCACTTGCTTAAAAATATTGCCAACTTCACTTTGTACATATTTTGAACCTCTAAATTCATCTCTTTGTTCTTTTGTTTCAGCCCGTTTATAACAAACTCTAAAACCATCTCTATAACCGACACCGTATATCACGCCGTTTTGATTTAATATTTCATCTGAAAGAGCCGTAAAAATACCACCTGAACGACTATTCATTCTAGTTTTCAAATCTTTATGTTTAACAGCATACGTTTCTATTTTTCCCAAATGATCATTTAATACTTTATAGCTTGATTGATAAAAACAGGCTTTTTTACATAAACCACAATTTATACATTTTGCTTGATTTATTCTCGGATACAAAAAACCATGGTCATCTTCTATCATTTCTATAGCCTGTTTAGAACAAATATTTTTACAAGCTGTACAACCGCAACATTCAGCTTTATTTTTTACCAGTTCCATATTTTACCTCTTCTTTAAATTGCGAATACGAATTAATATATTTCTTGTCGTATCTCTTTCAAAAATAAACATATATATTAGCAATACAATAGCTGTATACATCATTGTTATTAACAATATAATAATCCATATAAAAAAATTATTAATTTCTACATTTATAAATAAAGATATACAATACACAATTAATACTAATATACATACTGCAATCATTCTATATACTGTAATCTTCTTTGATAATTTAGTTACATATTTAGGAATAAAATATACTAAATCAATATCTCTATATATATTCGATAATACGGAAGCTATTAAAATTCCGTATAAACCGTATATTTTTCCTAAAATAATACCAAATATAACTAATATTAACGCCTGCATTGTAGTCTGCCATTTTGTTTCTTTATATAATCCAGCTGATATAACCATCATCCCTTGCGGTGTTTTGATGTTATACATTAAACCATTTAAAACCATTAAAAATCCAATCCACGGCAAATTATAGTTTGTATCTGTTACTCCCTGTGTATATAACAAAATAAACGGCATAATCATTACAAAAGTAACACCGTAAACACCTGCTATCAACAAATAATACATTAATTCAAAATCATTATAAGCCTTTTGTAATCGTAAGTGTTCTTTTCTAACAATCAAATCACCAAATGTAGCAGAAACACCACTCATAAATATATTTAATATAGCATTCACACCTGAAATAACTAAATTATATATAACATACACACTGACCATTTTTAAATCAGTAAATAATGTTGCCAGTATTATAGGTGCTCCATTTTGAACAGCCCCCAATATTTGTAAATATAATGCATCCCATCGCTTATTAAGGGCTTCATTATTGGGAACAGCATTATAATTAAGGTACGAATAATACTTTTTTACGAAAAAATATAATATATAAGAACGCAAAAAAACAGATAATAATGCTACCGCTCTAACTAAAACAATATTTACATTAAGATATGATAAAACTACGATAACTGTTGTATTCGTAATGACCGCAATTATTGAGGCTAATGATATTACATATACTTTTTGATCAGCTGTAAGTATTGCTCTATACTTTGCTAACGTAAAAAATTCCAAAGTACCTGACACGCCTAAAACTAAAACTAATATTCCTACTTCTATTGTTGTGAGAGTTGTCGTTGTTATAAAAAATGGATAACATATTGATAATGCTATCGTCAATATTACAAAAATATAACCTGATGAATTATAAAAATTTTTAGCTGCTGTAACAATACTACTAATTTTAGAATAATCTTTTTCTGCTAAAGGTTTGTATAAAGAATATACAACAGCAGCTGAAAGACCAGCTTCAACCAACATAAAGTAGTTTATAAACTGTGTAATAGATGAAACAAGCCCATTTATTTCTGAACCATAAACTATCAACATAACTTTTGGAATTATAAATCCAGATGCCATTGTAATAACTTGTAATAATGCCGTTGAAGCCGAATTTCGCAAAAATTTTTCTGTTCTTGTCAATACACAGCCTCCCATAAAAATTTATTAAATATCCATAGTCATCTTACTTGTAATTCAACTTAAAATACAAAAGATAACTATGGATTATTATATGTTCTATCTGTTTTTATACATTTTTTCGTAGTAATTCCGGTATTCGCCGCTGATGATTTTTTCCCACCATACTTTATGCGTCAGATACCAGTTAATCGTCTTTTTAATGCCGTCATTGAATTTCGTCGCCGGAAGCCAGCCGAGTTCATTGTGAATTTTCGTCGGGTCAATGGCATATCTTCTGTCGTGTCCCGGTCTATCCGTTACAAATTCGATTAAATCTTCACTTTTGCCGAGTTCTTTTATAATCGTCTTAACGACTTCCAGATTAGTCTTTTCATTATGACCGCCGATATTATAGATTTCACCGACTTTACCTTTGCGAATAATAAGGTCAATTGCCGAGCAGTGGTCTTCCACATACAGCCAGTCGCGTACATTTTCACCTTTGCCATATACCGGCAGTTTTTTATCATTTAAAGCATTGGCAATCATCAGCGGAATTAATTTTTCCGGAAAATGATACGGTCCGTAGTTATTCGAACAGCGCGAAATCGTTACAGGCAAATTATACGTTCTGTGATAAGCCTGTACGAGCAAATCCGCCGATGCCTTCGAGGCGGAATAAGGGCTTGAAGTATGCAGCGGCGTTGTTTCCGTGAAAAATAAATCCGGTCTGTCAAGCGGCAAATCACCGTAAACTTCGTCAGTTGAAACCTGATGATATCTTTTTATGCCGTATTTGCGGCAGGCATCCATAAGCACACTTGTGCCGATTACATTCGTCTGCAAAAAAATTTCCGGATTTTCAATGGAACGGTCAACATGACTTTCCGCCGCAAAATTGACGATAATATCCGGTTTTTCCGTTTCAAATAAATCATAGACGAATTTTCTGTCGGCAATATCGCCCTTAACGAATTTGAATTTCGGATTTTTCATTGCCAGTTCCAAAGTTTCCAGATTGCCGGCATAAGTTAATTTATCCAGACAGATAATTTCATCTTCTGGATAATTGTCAAGTTCATAATAAATAAAATTGCTGCCGATAAAACCGGCTCCGCCTGTTACGATAATTTTCATCTTATTTATCTTCTCCATATTTAAAATCTGCGATACATTCCTTAAAAGTCGGAAGAACAGTATCTTTTGCCGATAAAATCACTTTATCTGTACCCCAGTCGACCTTTAAATCCGGGTCATTGTAGATAATGCCGCTTTCAAGTTTCGGCGCATAGAGATTATCCACTTTATAATGAACTTCCACATCATCACTGAGCGTAACGAAACCGTGCGCCATACCGCGCGGCATGAAAATTTCCTTTTTATTGTCAGCGGAAAGTTCCACGGAAATCCACTGTTTATATGTAGGCGAACCCTTGCGGATATCCACCACCACATCAAGCAGCGTACCGCGAAGTACCCTTAAAAGCTTTGCCTGGCTCATCGGATTTAGCTGAAAATGAAGCCCGCGAAGTACGCCTTTATGCGCCGAATACGAATGATTATCCTGCACGAAAGTTACATCAATGCCGGCATCCTTGAACGCCTTTTCCGAATAAGTTTCCATAAACCAGCCGCGATTGTCCCCGTATACTTTCGGCTCTACAATATACACACCGTCGAGTTTTGTTTTTACAAGTTCCATGATATACCTCCATCTGCAATAGCCATCAAATATTTACCGTACTCATTCTTTCTGAGCGGCTCTGCCAATTTTCTAAGCTGCGCACTGTCTATATAGCCGAGATTGAACGCAATTTCCTCCGGACACGCAATTTTCAAGCCCTGTCTGTCCTGCACCGTTTCCACAAATGAAGCCGCCTGAAGAAGCGACTCATGCGTTCCCGTATCGAGCCACGCATAACCCCTGCCGAGCGTTTCCACGCGCAAAGATTTTTGCTTCAAATAAATCTTATTCAAATCCGTAATTTCCAGCTCACCACGTGTCGACGGTTTAATTGACTTTGCATATTCAACTACGTTTTTATCGTAGAAATACAACCCCGTTACGGCGAAATTCGATTTCGGCTGCTGCGGTTTTTCCTCAAGACTTATCGCATTGCGGTTTTCGTCAAACTCCACAATACCGTAACGCTCAGGGTCTTTAACATAATAAGCAAAAACTGTTGCACCTTCATCCTGCATGGCAGCTTTTTTCACCAAATTGGACAAATTATGCCCATAGAAAATATTATCGCCTAAAATAAGCGCGCAACCTTTGCCGTTAATAAATTCTTCGCCTAAAATAAAAGCCTGCGCCAATCCGTCAGGGCTCGGCTGAATTTTATATGATATATTAATACCCCACTGTGAACCATCGCCCAGCAAATCCCGAAAACTCTGATTATCTTTCGGCGTTGTGATGACAAGGATATCCCTAATACCGGCAAGCATCAAAGTCGTAAGCGGATAATACATATCTAATATTTCCTTCTCCGGAATAAAACGGTCATTACCGGGCTCATATACGCAAAGTTGGTTCGTATTATAGGTAATCCAAATACGCCCATCGGCGGTTTCTTGACCCTGCCTGCTCTGGCGGCGTTCGCGCTGCTGGGCGCCTCCTGCTCCCAGCAGGTGCGGCCCGTCAAAAAGACCGCCCGGCCTCCCGTGTACGTGGGGAAGGTGGAGCAGGTGTACCCCAGCCACAACTATGTGCTCATTGCGCTGGCCGGGAACGTTTACGAGCCGGGAACCGTGCTCATTTCCCAGTCTCCGGGCAGGGAGGAAAACCGCAGGGTCGCGAACCTGATCGTGACGGAGGAACGTATGGGCCGGGCGCGCATTCCGGCGGACATACGCAGCGGAGCCGTGGAGGCAGGGGACCTGGTGTTCCTGTACCGGAACCTGGCCGCTCCGGAAAGCTCCGGAAAAAAGGATAACCCGGACCCGGACAATCCGGAACCGGGGACGGATGAAGACGGCAAGGAGTTCAGCTTTGAAGTGATCGACGCCGCCGATTACAACGACGAGCGCTACCTGGCGGTGGTGCCCTATGCCGAGGATTCCACGGAGCAGCTGGAGGAGGACGCAAACCTCATCATCATGCGCGTGGGCGAAGAGGACGGCGAAGAATATCTGGACGTTGTGGATGACGATGAGGAGCTTTACGAGGTGAGCGACATGTTCGCGCGCCGTCTGGAGGAGTTGTACGACATCGACCTCAACGGCGGCCAATAAACCGGCAGGCAGCCTGCCCTGTGCGATTTGATGTGCCATATATTTAATCCTACTAACCATTTAAAGGGAGCCCGGAGTCCTATGTGAGGGGATCGCAGACCTCCCGCCCGGCCTTGGCCGCAAGCGGAGGAAGGGAGCGTGAAACTCCGGCAGGGCACCCACCTGCCATTTCGGTAGGTTTTGGTGTGGCGCAGACGGCAGGGCAGGTTACTGATTGAAAACAGGAAAGG
>USIX01000036.1 GCA_900554895.1 uncultured Megamonas sp.
TTATATAATATAAAAGATGTGTCTTATTAGCTGTATTTACAGTTTGAATATATATTGTAACATCTAGTGCTAACAGCATTTTTAAATAAACTTAGAGAATAAGAGAGAGTAGAAAGGATGTTTTCTATGAATGCAAAAAATGAAAATTTGGCAATGTTGTGCGATTTTTACGAATTTACAATGAGTAACGGTTATCTGAAGAATAATCTACATAAGCGAAATACATATTTTGATGTATTTTTCCGCAATATTCCGGATAACGGCGGTTTTGCCATTGCAGCAGGGCTTCAGCAGGTAATAGATTATATCGAAGACCTTCATTTTAATGCCGAAGATATAGAATATTTTCGTTCCAAAAACATATTTAGCGAAGATTTCCTTAATTATCTGAAAGATTTCCGTTTTACCGGTGATATTTATGCCGTACCGGAAGGAACATGTATTTTCCCGCGTGAACCGATTATGACGATAAAAGCTCCGGCTGTAGAAGCGCAGATTTTGGAAACATTTGTACTGCTGGCTTTAAATCATCAGTCTTTAATCGCAACGAAGGCCAACCGCATTGTTCGTGCTGCACAGGGAAGAGTGGTATTGGAATTCGGTTCCCGTCGCGCTCAAGGTGCCGACGGTGCGGTAAAAGGGGCACGGGCTGCTTACATCGGCGGGTGCGCTGGTACTGCGTGCACGCTTACGGATGAACTGTACGGCGTTCCGGCAGGCGGTACTATGGCTCATGCCTGGGTACAGATGTTCGACAGCGAATACGAAGCTTTTAAAGCATATTGCGAAATTTATCCGCACAATGCTGTACTGCTCGTAGATACGTACAATACATTGAAAAGCGGTGTACCGAATGCCATTCGTGTGTTTAAGGAAATGCTCGTACCGCAGGGAATAACGAATTTTGCTATCCGTCTTGATTCCGGCGATATTTCCTATCTTTCCAAACAGGCACGCAAAATGTTGGATGAAGCCGGTCTTACTACTTGCAAAATTGTAGCTTCCAACGCTCTTGACGAGCATTTAATTCGTGACCTTCTCATGCAGGGTGCACAGGTTGATACTTTCGGTGTAGGTGAACGGATGATTACTTCCAAATCCGCACCTGTTTTCGGCGGCGTGTACAAACTTGTAGCGATTGAAAATGACAAAGGCGAGATTATTCCGAAAATCAAGCTGAGTGAAAATACAAGCAAAATCACAAATCCGCATTTCAAAAAAGTTTATCGTCTGTATGATAATGAAACGGGCAAAGCTATTGCTGATGAAATCTGCCTGTATGATGAAGTTATTGATACTACGAAACCGCATGTCATTTTCGACCCGGATGCTACTTGGAAACAGAAAACACTTACGAACTTTTCTGTACGGGAACTGCAGGTACCGATTTTCAAGAACGGCAAACGTGTTTATACCAGCCCGTCCATAAGTGAAATTCGCGATTACTGTGCGCGTGAAGTGGAGTCTTTATGGGATGAAGTTAAACGTTTTGAAAATCCTCATCGCTATTATGTGGATTTATCGAAAAAATTATGGGATATAAAGAAAGAATTGTGCGTTAAAAATTCTTCAGCGGATAAATAATGAAAAAGGCATTTACTCATCTGGGTAAATGCCTTTTTAAAATGAGGATAAAACTACGATGTTTGAATATGATGATATAAAAAATTTTAATAAAACAGAGATGGCGATTTATAAATACATTATTGCTAATTTGGAGAAAATCCCGTATATGACTATTCGGGAAATAGCCGCTGAAAATCATGTTTCAACCACTACTTTTCTGCGTTTTTGCACTAAATCGGGCTTTTCAAGCTATAATGACTTTAAATCGAATTTAAAACAAATGACGGACAGTATTTCTAAAGTGCCGTCAATACAAAATTTAGATGAAATGTTTTTATTTTTTAAGGGAGTACATTCACCGGCATTTGAGGAAAAACTGCAACAGGCTGTGATTTTGCTGCGAAAAACGAATTTTATAATTTTTGCCGGTATCGGCTCTTCCGGTACATTAGCCCGATACGGTGCCAGATATTTCTCCAATCTCGGTAAATTTTCCGTAGGATTGGAAGATACACATTATCCGATAGAAAATTTCACTTATGAAAAAACAGCTGTCATTGCTATTTCTGAAAGCGGTGAAACACCTGAGCTTATAAATTTAATAAAAAAATTCCGGCAGAAAAACTGTCCCGTATTAAGTATAACGAATTTAACAAATTCTACTTTAGCCCGTTTATCCGACTGGAATTTTTCCTATAATCTAAAACATCAACGGATGAAAAATCTGTATAATATTACCTCTCAAGTACCGACGCTGTTTATTATGGAATCACTGGCCTGCCGTTTATAAAAAAACAGTTTGTTACTTTTTCCGTAACAGATTTTTTTATATAATAAGTTTAGTAATTATGCAAAGGATTTGATGACATGAATGAATTGGAGAAATGTCTGACAGGCAGATATTATGACTGTCATGATGAAATTTTTCTGCAATATAAAAATAAAGCTCGAAACCTGCTGGCAAAATATAATGCACTGGCTTATGACCAGAAAAAGGAAAAAACGGAAATTCTGCATAAACTCTGCGGCAGTATCGGTGATAACGTATCCGTTGCTTCGCCGTTTATCTGTGATTACGGCTGTAATATTCATATCGGCAGTAATGTATCAATAAATATGAACTGCACTTTTGTCGATTGTAATAAAATTATTATCGGCAATAACGTACTGATTGCCTCCAATGTGCAATTATATACGGCAACTCATCCCGTAGAGATAAAAGACCGTTTAATGCCGGGCTGGTATCCGGGCAGTAAAAAATATTTCTGTCAGACGTATGCCTTGCCTATCACTATCGGTAACGGCTGCTGGCTAGGCGGCGGTGTCATCGTCTTGCCGGGTGTTACTATCGGCGGTGGCTCAGTCATCGGTGCAGGCAGCGTAGTAACGAAGGACATACCGGCAAATTGCGTAGCCGTAGGCAATCCGGCCCGTGTAATTCGCCGTATCAATAAAGAATTTGTTCAGTGAAAATGAATAGTGAACCGCCTAATACTAAATTAAGCGGTTTTTTTATTTTCTGCTGATAATTAATCCGGCTAGAATAAGCACCGTGCCGATTATCTGCCACACCACTAATGTTTCGCCCAGCAGAATATAGGCAAACCATAAAGCACATACCGGCAGTAAATATTGATAAAGCGCCGTTCTTGTCGAGCCGATTTTGCCCACTGCATATACCCAGATGATATTACAGAGCCATAGAGCGAATATTCCAGAGTAAAAAACGCTAATCCATGCCGTGCTGGATAAATCGTCAAAATTCACGGTCTGCATTTCCGGAATACCTAGGATAAAAAATACTATCGCTGAAATTGTCATTAAATAACTGACAATCTGGCAGCTGGAATATCTATCGAGCAAATCCTTTGCATAGATTGTATAGTAAGCATTGGAAAATTGACCGAGAACAACGGCAACCGTTCCGATTAGATGGTAATTGGCAAAGCTGATTTCCTTGCCTGAACTGAAAATAATGCAAAGCACACCGCTGAAAGACAATACAATACCGACTGCCATTATGCCTGAGAGGGGAATTTTCTTGAAAATGCGGTTTAATAAAACGACGGCCAGCGGCATTATTGCTGAAGCTAAAGAAGCATTGCCGGCAGTGGTTTTAGATAAGCCGTATGTCAAACAAACCTGTGTTAAACAAAAGCCAAACAGACTGAGCAGAACAAGTGCCTTTAAATCCTGCCAGGGCATTTTTCGATAGGTATGTGTTCGATAGAGCCATATCCAGCAGAGAATACTGGCAATGGCAAGGCGCATTGCATTGTATGTAAAAGGACCGATTTGCTCAATACCTATTTTCATAACAGCATTATTGGAAGACCAGATTAAAATAACCGTCAGCATACAAAGCTCTAAAAAATATTTGCGTATCCATTTAAAATTTTTCAAAATACAAAACCTTCTTTTACTTAAAATAGTAAACGTTTACTTTTTCTTGTATAAAAATTTCGCGAATTAATTTTATTATACTCTGATTAATTTTATTGTCAACAGTATTTTTTGAAAACTTTAAATAAAATATTTTCTTTAGTTGCGTAATGAATAACTCAGTTGATTTTTTGGATACTTTCTTCTTGACTATGGCTTTAGACCATAGTTTAAAATGAGTATAGAAACCTGAATATATTGTTATTTATAGTATTTTACGAAAGGAAAGTGAATAATATGGCTAAAAAAACTGCATGGTATATGTTGCTTTTAGCAATTGCTTTGGAAGTGACGGGAACTTCTGTAATGAAATTTTTTGCCGTGCACGGACGAATAGAAGGCTATATTTTTATGCTCGTATTTATCGGTTTATCTTATTTTGCTTTAAGCAAAGCTGTGCTCAGAATTCCTATCAGCGTTGCTTATGCCGTATGGGAAGGCATCGGTCTGATAGGAACGGCTTTTGTTGCTTGGTTTATTTTTAATGAAGATATGCCGCTATTGAAAATTTTAGCTTTTACCGTTATTTTAAGCGGTCTTGTAATGATAAAAAAAGGTACGTATATTGCTGGAGGTAATAAAAATGACTGACGGTATTCTCGGTACAATTCTTATAATATGTTCTGTCTGTTTTGATGTGGTAGCCAATGTTTTTTTGAAGAAATCGCAGGGTTTCAAACGTAAATTATACGGATTGTCGGCAATATGCTGTGTCGGCATTGCTTTTTTATTTTTGGCAAAAGCTATTACTGTTATGGATTTAAGCATAGCTTATTCGCTTTTTGGCGCATTCGGTCTGCTTATTACTACTTTTGTTGACAAAACATTTTTCAATTTAAAAGTAACGCCGCTCGGGATTGCCGGTATAATCATGATGATTTCCGGTATAGTATTGATAAAAATGATATAGCATAAAAAGTTTGACAAAAGAATTTCTAAATGAAGAATAGAAATTCTTTTACATAAAAAATGTTTTAGACATAAAAAAACCGCCGGAATTATAATTCCAGCGGTTGGTTTTTAAAGAATTTATAATAGTACGGTTTCATTTCTTTGCGACTTTTTGGTGCAGGCCACAAATCGCCGACTGAGGTTACACGCATTGCAGCAGCCAAATGTTCGTATAGTTTAGGATTGTCTTTAGATAATGTATTGATTAAATCCTTAGCTTTCTGTCGCATTGTGTTGCCGTTGAACGGGCAGGGCGGTGCACACGGCTGCTGGCCGTGCAGAGATATGGCCGTACGTATCTCCTCTTCGCGGAAGTACAGCAGCGGGCGAATAACCGTTATATCGGAACGGCTAAGGTATGTTGACGGCAAAAACGTTTTTAGCTGGCCGGAGTAAAACAGATTCATAAAAAATGTTTCTACGGCATCGTCGTGATTGTGCGCATAGGCAACTTTATTGTAACCGTGCTCTTTAGCGTAGCCGTTTATTGCGCCGCGGCGGAAAAACGCACAGGAATAGCAGGCGTTTTTATTATCCTGATTGGCAATCGTTTCAGCGATATTGACTGCATGAATATGGTACGGTATATTCAGCCTGTCGCAGAATTTCTGCATGGCTTCACAGGAGAAATCTTCAGTAAACATAGGATTGATGGTAATAGCACCTAAAGAAAAATTTTTCTTTAAGGTGTTTTTTAATTCTGTAAGCGCGTAAGCCATAAACAAGCTATCTTTGCCGCCAGACAAACCGATTAAAATTCTATCATCATCTTCAATAAGTTGAAACTCAACCACAGCACGGATTAGGCGGCTGAGATATTCTTTTGGTAATGACTGCATAAAAAATCCTTTCATTAGATATTATTAAGATAGAACTACTATATTTATAGATTTTAATATAAACTTTTATTTAATAAAATAATTATTTCTATATTTCCAGAGGGATAGTCTTTGGGAAAATATATTCCCGTACAATACTTATTAATGTTTATCAAAGAGAGCGGATTTTCTTACAGCTGCTGTAGGAGTTTCCGTACAATACTTATTAATGTTTATCTAGTCCATTTGCAATTAAAGCGCTATTAGAATATAGGTTTCCGTACAATACTTATTAATGTTTATCCCGACATTGTAAATGCGATTAACATAGCATAATTCTGTTTCCGTACAATACTTATTAATGTTTATCTAATTGAAAAATAAGGATTTATAAATACAGTATAGCTAAAAAATGCTTATTTGACAATATTTTTCTATTTTTTACCAAGTGGATAGTGGTTTTGCAGATTTAGGCGAAAACACTTTGTCAGTATTTATAGTTAAAAAATGTAGAATTTTTCTGCATTTAATGGCTGGTAATTTTGCTAAGCAGTTTATTATTTGATAATTTTATAGTATTATATTGAAAGAGACTTTAGAAATATAAAGTAAAGGAATTTGGATTGTTGTAAAATGAAAGTATATCAGATAAGAATGAAGCTGTATCTGCTGGAGGATATTTCAGCGGAAAATATTCAAATAAAAGTTACGGATTTTATTGACCGGGCTTTTTTAAAGGAGCGTTCGCTGTCTATTTTACATGAGATAAATACATACAAGAATTACTGTTATGATTTGCCGTATCCGGTTGAACCGGATAAAATTTACAAAAAAGGTCATATCTATACATTAACGGTACGTACTATTGATGAACGTATGGCGGATTTTTTTCAGCATATTTGCATAAATACGTATACGCGGTATATAAAAGGATTAACAGCGGATTTTCGCATTGTACCGCAGAAAATTTTTGAATTTATCTATACATTGACACCGTTGATTGTAAAAGATGAACAGGGTTATTGGCGCAATATTATGAGTGAAACGGAGTTCGGTAAACGTATTCAGATTAATCTCATAAAAAAATGGAACTTATTCAATCAGGATAATATAACAGATGATTTTGAACTATATACGACAATGGAGTTCTTAAACAGAATGCCTGTACCGGCAGTTTATAAAAATGTGAAACTGTTGGGAGATAAAATCCGTTTGAGTGTCGCGGATAATGAAGCGGCACAAAATCTGGCATATATGTCACTGGGAACAGGCCTCGGCGAGATGAATTCCCGCGGTTTCGGCTTTATAAATTACCGCTGGCTTTAACTATAAAAAAGCTGCATGAAATGCTTAATATATTCATGCAGCTTTTTTTATTCGGGTTATTTTTTTTCGATAGCATCGATAGCATCGATTACGGCACTTCTGAAACCTTTGCGTTCCAGTGTCGCCACACCGACAATAGTTGTACCTGCCGGAGAACATACGGCATCTTTCATAGCTCCGGGATGAGAGCCTGTTTCAAGTTGCAGTTTGCCCGTACCCACTACCATTTGGCTTGCCAATCTGTAGGCAACAGGACGGGACAGACCGTGCATAACGCCGGCATCGGCAAGAGCTTCAATAAACATGCTGGCAAAAGCAGGTCCGCAGCCTGCTACTGTTCCGCCGATGGATAACTGGTTCGTTTCCACGAATTGTACTATGGAAATAGTAGAAAAGAGTTCTGTGAATAATTTTAATTCTGCTTCATCAAGAGAATGAGTGTTTTCACAAATGAAAATACCTTCACCTATTGATACCGGCGTATTCGGTACGGTACTTAAATGATGTGTGCCCGGCAGTAAAATTTCTTCATATTTGGCAAACGGGAAATTTGCCGCAATGGAAATGACTGTTTTGTGCTGTAATTCCTGCTTTATAGGCGTGATTACTTCTTCAATCATATACGGTTTTACGGCGATGATTACAATATCGGTATTATCAACCACTTCTTTTGCCGTTTGGCACGGATGTATGCCTTTTTCCCGGGTATTTCTACATAACTTATCCCAGTTTTTCGCACAAGCGTAAATTTGGCTGCCGTCAAGTGCTTTTTGGCGGATTAATCCGGTAGCGATGGCACTGCCCATATTACCGAAACCGATAATCCCTAATTTTAAATCGTTAAACATGTTGACACCTCAATAAAAAATCATTTTTTTATTTTTAATATAGTATATACTTTTTTTACATTGTGTGCCATATTTTTATATAGTTTAAGGTTGAAACCTAATTGTTTGAAAGAGTTCGTTCTGCTTTGCCGAACAGTTGATTTTTAAATTCAGGCATAATTATTGACAACTTACTTTGCTAATATTACTTAATTTATTTTTACAGAATGTATGCTGTCTGTATTTCCTTTCAGACAGGGCACGCCGCAACCGTTTTGTATTAATTGTATCGAAATATTTTCGTGCCAGAATATTCGGCAGCGCCACACCGATTGTAATAGCCAGTATAACCAGCATGGCATTTACTCCGCTCTGCACGGCAAGCAACAGTTCATTGGCACTCAATGTATCTATATCGATGATATTGAACAGCAGCCTGTACATAAAAATTCCCGGCATCAAAGCTATCGCTGACGGTATGACAAGTACATGCGTAGGTACATGAAACCAGTGAACTGCTTTAATTGCAATCATACTGACTGTCATGGCTCCGAGAAAAGTTCCTATCGGCATGCCTACCCCCAGCAAATCCATGGATAACGTGCGTACACATACGCAGATTACGCCGCCCAGCCCAACAACCCATAAAAGGCGCGGCGGAACATCAAACATTGTTGAAAATCCGGCGGAAGCAATAAATGCAGATATTACATAAATAATATACGGCTGATGGCTAATCATCTCGATATGCGTAAAATCAGCCACACTGAAAATCTTTATAGCAAATAAAATACCGAAAGTCATTGCTCCTACCATAAGAAGCGTATTCATAGCACGTGTCATGCCGGCAGTAATATATCCGTCCAGCATGTCTTCTAGTGCATTAATCAGCGGTACTCCCGGCACGATAAAAATGGCACAGGCAAGCATGGGATACCATGGTGTTGAACTGAATGGCAGAAAATGCGTAAAATACGCTACCGTTGTTGCGAAAAATGATGATATCTGGATTGCTACATATGGATTTATTTTTCCCTTTACGCATACACTGCGGATAAAGAAACCGATAAAGGCCGCAAGTGCCGTATACAGTGCCGCTATAAAATCGCAGCCGAACATCTTGCCTACGCCGCCGCAGGCAAGTGCAGCTCCAAGGTTTATTATGAATGAAGTATATTTATTTTTCTTTTTGACGATTTTATCTAGTCTTTGGCTGAACTGCTCTACGGAAAAATCTTTTTCAATTCCTTCCCATGTAAGACGGCTGACTTCTGATATTATCTGCATATCAACATTATGCTGCTGACATTTTTGCAGTTTTGTTATGTGATAATTATCGGCACTTACCGTAATCATTATCGTAGTATAAGTAACATGTATCTGAATTTGTTCATCGAATATATTGGCAAAAGCTGCCGTTCTCTTCATGGAGCGGACAATTCTGTTCGTATCGGCGGAGTTTTCCATCAAAAGCTGTCCTACACGTAAAATAAGCTGTACTTTATTATTAAGCTCTATATATTTTTCATCTACCATAAAATTCCCTACCTATATTCCTACAAATACATATTTTAATTAATTATGCCGTGTGCTTATTATATATTAATCATCAGCACAATAAACATCTTCCCAAAATAATTGTATCATTTAATTTTATATTTTGCGATATCAATATTAGAGAATAATCTGTATATGCAATCATTATAGAGCAGTTCAGTGCTATTAAAAATATACTTAGAATATAAATTGAATTGGATAAATACAATGAAAAAGGTATAAGGTATAATGAAAAAAATAAAAGCCCTTTTTAAGGGCTTTTATTTTACATATTATGGATAAATCGGGAAATCGGCTTATAAACAAACCAAGTGATTACGGCATTTATGCCGGCTTTAATCAGATTGAACGGAATGATTGCCGGCAGTAGAAGTTCGACAACTTTTTCCATCGGTGCGCCCAAAAATAGTGGCGTAAATATCAGATTGCAGAAAACCATAACTGCTGTCATAGCCGCAGCACCGCAGACAAGTGCTACACACGCTGCCGTTTTGGTGCGCGTTTTCTGATAAATTGTTCCGGCAACAAGTACAAAACTTCCTGTTGCCAATATGTGCATCAATATACCGATAGGTCCGCCGTCACCGCTGATAAACAGCCCTTGTAGAATAGAAACAAGCACGGTTAAAATGAGACCGCCGCTTGTTCCGAATAAAAATGTGCCGATTAAAATAGGCACATCGGCCGGGTCATATTTCATAAAAGGCACAGCCGGTAAAATCGGAAAGTTTATCAATATAATCAGAACTAGAGACAGTGCCGTCAGCATTCCCATACCGGTTAAAGTACGTGTTTTATTTGTTAGCATTTTACCACCTGAAAATACATTATTTAACCCGTTGTTTTTACAGTATGAACTGAAATTCTTTAACTGGACAAACAGGTACTTATATCATAATACAAAATAAATTAAGCTGGCAATATCTACTGAACTTGAACCTCCATTTTCATTAAATAATCATTAAAATCCGTTTCCGACAAATAGTTTAATAAATCTTCCTGATAAATGTTTCCGATTACATCATATCCTTTATCTGTAAGCTCGTCAATAAAATCAGCATAAGCTTCCGTTAAATCTTTGTATGAACCGCATATATATTTTATGGCATATTTCCCGGCCGGTTTTATGTGAAGTTGTTTATTGTTTACTTTTCTAAATATCTTGGTACAGTAAAAAGTTGGTCTGTATTCTTTGTTTTTTACATTGTTCAGACTGATGATTTCTCCCATCATAAAAGTATAGGAAAAATTATATTTAGTACAGTAATTGACATGATTAAAAATCGCTTCATACATTGATTTCTCTGTGAATTTTTTTTCGCTTGGCGTTACAATGAAATATTCTTCATCTTTATCCATAAATTCAATCTTATTAATTTCTACATCAAATGCACTTTGTGTTAAATTGATTGTGTTTTTTAACAAATTACGCAACCTTTTCAAGCGTTCGATTTCTTCATGGATTTTTTTATCTTTTTCTTTAAGCATGACTAAAAAAGTATTTGTATTGCGGTTATCCATATAGTTTTTTATTTCCGACAAATTCATGCCTACTTCTTTTAAAAGTGTTATCATATCGTATAAATATGCTTGATTAACCGAATAATAGCGGTAACCGTTTTGTGCCACTTTTGCCGGTTTTAAAAGTCCGATGTCATCATAATGAAATAGAGTGTCCTTTGTCGTATTGCAAAGTTTGGCAAATTCTCCCGTTTTT
The DNA here is from genome assembly GCA_900554895.1 of uncultured Megamonas sp. GTDB lineage: Bacteria > Bacillota > Negativicutes > Selenomonadales > Selenomonadaceae > Megamonas > Megamonas gallistercoris. Next base: position 11,205 of record USIX01000036.1, read on the forward strand.
AAATACGTCTGTGACATGATTTAATCCTTTCTGCCCTCTGTATAAATTTTTTTATGCGGAAAATTTTTCTTGGCTTTTTCCATAGCTTCTTTACTTGGATAATAGCCTACTTCTATTTTCGTACTATCTTTATCCTTATTATTATTTTTATCTTTTTGCAAAATTTCCAGCAGTTTTTTCAATTTTTTCAGCATTATTATTCTCTCCTTTAAATAAAAATAGTCCTTCAGCCGCTGTTTATCAGCTGAAGGGCTATTTTTATTTTATATTTAGTTATTTCTTTCTTCTATGATTTTTTCGCTGATTTTTGCCGGTACTTCTTCATAATGAGAAAATGTCATAGTGTAGCTGCCGCGTCCCTGCGTTGCGGAACGGAGGTCGGTTGCGTATTTGTAAAGTTCAGCCTGAGGAACCTGTGCTTCAATAATACATGTATCATGCGTCGGGCTTTCCGTACTCATGATGCGACCGCGTTTCGTGTTGATACCGCTGATTACATCACCCATATAATATTCCGGAATGGTGATTTTCAGATTGCAGTACGGTTCTAAAAGTACCGGTTTGGCTTCCGGTACGCCTTTTTTGATGGCAATGGCTGCTGCCGTTTTAAATGCCATTTCCGAAGAGTCAACCGTATGATATGAACCGTCATACAGATTTACTTTGATATCGACCATCGGATAACCTGCTAAAATACCGGTCTGAAGTGTTTCACGCACGCCTTTTTCGACAGCCGGAATATATTGACGAGGCACGGCACCGCCGACAATTGTTTCCGTAAAGGTAACACCGCTGCCAAGTTCGCCCGGACTGAATTCGAGCCATACATCACCGTATTGACCGTGACCGCCGCTTTGTTTTTTGTGTTTGCCTTCAACTTTGCTCGTGCCGCGGATTGTTTCACGATAGGCGATTTCCGGTTTATACAGTTTTGCCGTAACACCGAATTTATTTAAAAGTTTTTCTAATGCAATATCAAGATGAGCTTCGCCGACACCACTGATTAACAAATCACCCGTTTCCGTATTTTTTTCCAGTTTGAGTGTAGGGTCTTCATCAATTAAGCGGGTCAAAGCATTGCCGATTTTATCCTCATCTGCTTTTTTATCGGCTTTGATTGCCATAGTAAACATGGAATCGGCATATGTTACCGGCTCATAACGGATAGGATTTTGTTCATCACAGAGCGTATCGCCCGTTTTTGTCGATTGCAGCTTCGTTACAATCACGATATCCCCTGCATGAGCGATTTTCTGTGCCTGCTGATTTTTACCGCAAGCAGTATAGAAGTTGGCTACGCGTTCCGTCTTATCAGATGTTGTATTGTACAGCATAGCGTTTTCCTGCAACGTGCCGGATAAAACTTTCAGATAACTGATACGTCCGATAAACTGGTCAACAACTGTTTTAAATACGTAACCGGAAAAAGCATCTTCCGTGTTACGTTCAACGAGTTCGTTCGTTTTCGGATTAATGCCCATAGAAGAACGGAAATACGGCGTAGGCATATATTCAACGATGCTGTTCATAAGCTGTCTGAAACCGATACCTTTGGCTGCGCTGCCGCAAAGCACAGGGAAAATACGTGCATTGACAATACCTTCAATTAATGCGGCTGCAACTTCTGTTTCAGTGATTTCTTCGCCTTCGAGATATTTTTCCAGCAGTTCATCATTAAATTCAGCACATGTTTCCATAAGCATATGGCGTGCCTCATCGATTTCCTCTTCCATATATTCCGGAATTTCGTAAATCAATTCCTTATTTTTTATTAAAACTTTCGTATTCATGGTAATGAGGTCTGCTACACCCTGAAAACTTGCTTCACTGCCGATTGGAAGCTGGATAGGTACGACACCTTTGCCGTATTTGGCACGCAATTCTTCTACGACTTTTTTGAAATCAGCATGTTCTCTGTCCATTTTATTGATGAAAATAGCACGCGGCAGGGACATTTCCTCTGCATATTTCCAAGCCTTATCTGTTTCGACTTCTACACCGGAAACGGCTGATACGACTACGATAGCCGCTTCACACGCCATAAGTGCCGATTTTACCTCTCCTGTGAAATCAGGGTATCCAGGAGTGTCCAGTAAGTTTATTTTATATCCTTGCCACTGGCAGGATGCAAGCGATGTGTCAATCGTCATTTTGCGTTTGATTTCTTCCGGTTCATAATCAAGAATGGATGTTCCGTCTTCCGATTTGCCGACGCGATTTACAGCACCGCTTTTGAACAGACAATTTTCCGCAATCAACGTTTTGCCGGATTTTCCGTGTCCTACTAATGCTAAATTTCTTAATTGAATACTGTTGAATTCCGTCATATAAAAATCCCTCCTGGATATAAAATCTTTTCAATATATCTATACTTATAAATATTCTCTGAAAATTTACAATCCCCTTTAAAAACTATAAAAAAATTTAATAAAATTAAATTTATTGACAATATTTTTTCTCTCAACTATGATTTTTTATAAGAATTATTTTATTAACGAGGTTGAATATGGATAATCAGACAATTACGGATATATTATTTGCTCAGTATCATCAATTTTTTGAATCAGAAAAGAAAATAGCCAATTATATTATTGAACATCATAAGCAGGTTATAAATATGACCATTAAAGAACTTGCTAAAGCTTGCGGAGCCAGTGAGGCATCCATTTCCCGTTTCTGCCGCAAATGCGGTGCCAAAAGTTTTCATCATCTGAAAATAGAACTTGCCCGCGAACGTGTTTCTAATGATACGACGATAAAAGTTTCCAATGATATTTTGCGTGAAAATATTCCACAGTCTTTGCAGAATATTTTAGCTAATAAAATTGCTGAATTGACTGCTACTGTAAATATGATTGACCCGGCTGAACTGGATAATATTCTAAATGCAATTCAAAAGGCCAAAATGGTACAGATTGCAGCAGTTGGCAACACTATTCCTGTGGCTTTGGACTGCGCTTTTAAATTCAATGAAATCGGTATACCTACAGTTTCGGGCTCCATCTGGGAAACACAGGCAGCCTACAGTCTCAGTCTGACAGAGGACGATGTTTTAATTGCTATTTCCAATTCCGGGGAATCGAGCAAAATATATTCCATGGTGAAGTTGGCAAACAGTCGTAACGTAACAACCATCGGCATAACGAACAATAAAAATTCGGCAATCGGGAAAATTACAAAATATCATTTGCAGACTGCTACACGTGAAAAATTATTTCTGGATGAATTCTGTTTTTCGCGTATATCAGCTTCCACTATAATAGAAATTCTCTATCTATTTTTAATCACGGACCAGAAAAACGCCTATCAGCGTTTGAGTCAATGCGAGGAAATGTTTGCTGATGAAAAGCTTTAAGAAAATAATTTTCATGAATTTGTTATTGACAAAATTAAATCGTCATGCTACTCTTAGTTTAAGAAAAATAATTTCTTATTAATATGATTTATGAAATTTATTTTAAAGGTTGTGCCGATATGAAAAAATTATGTGCTCAAAAAGCTTTGGGTCTGATAAAAAATGATATGATAATCGGGCTCGGAGGAGGAACGACGATAAGTTATTTAATTGAATACATCAAAGAGGCAGATTTAAATGTTAAAATCGTATCTCCTTCATATAAAACAGCTCAACTTTGCTGGCAGGCAGGTCTTTTTGTTGTACCTGCTCATGTTGTGCATCATCTTGACATTGCTTTTGACGGCTGCGATGAGGTTGACTTTGATTTAAACGCATTAAAAAGCGGCGGTGCTATTCATACAAAGGAAAAAATTATTGCTTCTATGGCAGATAAATATGTTTTATTGGTAGATGAAACAAAGGTCTTTGAAAAATTGCCGTTTAATCATCCTGTTGCCGTAGAGGTCATACCGGAAGCAAAATCCTATGTTTTACATAAATTACGTCTGCTGGCGGATAAAGTCGTACTGCGTGAAAGTTCTGCTAAAGATGCAATGACTGTAAGCGATAATGGCAATATGATAATTGATGCGTATTTTACGAATGTGGATAATGTAAAGGATTTGAATGAAATTTTAATGATGACGGCAGGTATTGTGGATACATCGTTATTTTACCAAATTGCGGATAAGGCGATAGTTGTCGGAAAATCCGGTATAAATATAATGGAAAGGAAATGATTTCGATGAAATACAACTGGGGAATAGTCGGTACAGGCTGGATTGCAAAAGAGATGGGTGAAGCACTTCAAAATTGTGGCCGCGGTATTTTTGCCGTATGCAGCGGTAAAGCCGCCAATGCAAAAGCATATGCTCAAAAATATAAAGTGGAGCACGTTTATGATAATGTGGATGAAATGCTGAAAAATAATGATATTGATATAATATATGTTGCTACTCCGCATAATCTTCATTATGAAATTGTAAAGAAGGCGTTGTTAAACGGAAAACATGTTTTCTGTGAGAAAGCTATTACCGTAAATGCCGGTCAGTTGGAAGAATGCTGCGCTATTGCAAAGGAAAGAAATCTTATTATCTGCGACGGAACGACTATTTTGCATATGCCGCTGTATAAAAAATTAAGAGAAATTATAGACAGCGGGAATTTAGGCAAAGTAAAAATGGTACAGGTAAACTTTGGCAGCTGCAAAGAATATGATGTGAACAACAGGTTCTTTTCCAAAAAACTTGCCGGCGGCGCACTTTTGGATATCGGCGTATATGCCGTTTCATTTGCCCGCTTCTTTATGAAGAGCAGAGCAAATGTCATATTGACTACGGCAAATTATTTTGAAACAGGTGTAGATGAAACTTCCGGCATTATTTTGAAAAATCCGGATGATGAAATGGCGGTAATTGCATTGACTATGCGTGCAAAACAGCCAAAACGCGGTGTTGTCGCCTGTGAAAACGGTTATATTGAAATAAATGATTATCCTCGTGCTGCAAGCGCAACCATTACTTATACTGTGGATAATAAAAAAGAAGACATTTCTTCAGGAGAATGTTCGAAGGCTCTTGAATATGAAATAGCAGATATGGAAAATTATGTTAATACGGGAGACGGTACGGAAAATCTGCAAATCGTGCGTGATGTTATGTTTACATTGACAGCGATACGCAATCAATGGGGTATGAAATATGATTTTGAATAAATTATGCCGTTCGGATAAAAACCTATAATAAAAATGCCCAAAGACGCAAACCTTTGGGCATTTTTATATTTCGTTAAAATTTTTATTGATTTTTATATTGAGGCATAGGATAATAATTAAATAGTTAATTAATCTTAGATAGGAGAATAATGATGAAAGACAAATTATGGACAGCCAATTACATCTGGAATATCATAAATAACCTTCTGTTATTCATTGTATTTTATCTATTTATGGTATATTCCACGAAACTAGCAATCAGTAATTTTAATGCTACAGTAAGTATGGCAGGGTTAGCTTCCGGCATTTATATAGTAGGAGCACTGGTAGCAAGGCTTTTAATCGGGCGTTATATGGATTTTATCGGCCGTAAACGTATGCTGGTATTATCCGCTGTCTTACATATGATTTTTACCGTATGTTATCATTTTATTGATACGATGTTCTTTTTATGTATAATACGTTTTCTACATGGTGTAACATACGGAATGGCATCAACAGTGATAGCTACGAATATCGCTTCAATCGTACCGGAAAGCCGCCGCGGCGAGGGTATTGGCTATTTCTCGCTAAGTGTTACTTTGGGTTCGGCGATAGGGCCGTTTCTGGGCATATGTCTGCCGCAGATTAATGCTCTTTTTGCACTTGTTTTGTGTGATATTCTTTCTGTAAGCATTGTAATAATCTCTTTGATGCTTAAAATTGACGAAATAAAAATCGGTTTTCGTCAGCGGGTGGAAGTCAAATCTCTGCGCCTGCGTACTTTTCTTGAACCGACAGCTATGCCTATAGCGACAGTCGCACTTTTAGGTGCAATCGGTTATTCTGCCGTTATGAGCTATA
>USIX01000037.1 GCA_900554895.1 uncultured Megamonas sp.
AAAGCGAGACGACCAATACGGCCGAAACCATTAATAGCAACTTTAACTGCCATTTAAAAATACCCCCTAAAAAGTAAAAAAAAGTTTTTCCAGCATAACTGGAATAATATTTAACTAAAATTTGTACATATGCAAATTTTAGCTGATAACATAGAAAAAAACTTAACTAGCATATAAATCAAATAAATTATGTAACTTCTTATCAGACATATACTTACAAGTTTTCTACTAGAATTATAATACAATAAATAACATCAAATTGTCAATAATTTCAACCATTTTTTTATGGTATATTTATGAAGCCATACATAAAATAAATTTATCTTCCAGTCTGCTTTTTCTCTTTAGTATATTCTATTCTCCATTAAATAAAAAAAACCTGCTTCATATTAAAAAAAATATAATATAAAGCAGATTTTTTACCAAACTTTTACACAATCGGCTTATAAACCGAATTTCTTCGCTGTCTGAACGACGATTGCACATTCGCAGCGTTTCTTTTGAAGTTCACAGCCAAGTTCATACGGTTCATGAATATTGCCGTGGAATAAATCAGCATTGGCATGACAGCCGCCGCTGCAGAAGAATTTTGCCCAACAGTTACGGCATTTTTCCTTGCTGAGAACGTGCGTACTCCTGAATTCTTTTGGCAGTTCGGTATTTTTTACACCTTCAAACACATTGCCGAGCATATAGTTTTCTCTGCCGGCGAACTGATGACAAGGATATAAATTGCCGTCAGCAGCTACAGCGAAATATTCATGACCGGCACCGCAACCGCTGAGACGTTTTGCCACGCACGGACCGTGTTCAAGGTCGATATTGAAATGGAAGAAGAAGAAACCCTTACCTTCTTTTTGACGTTTCAGATAAATTTCCGTAAGCTTATCGTATTCAGCAAAAATCGTCGGTAAGTCTTTTTCAGTAAAACCGTATGGAGAATCTTTAAGCACTACCGGTTCTACGGATAAAATATCAAAGCCTTCATCCGCCATATTCAGTACATCTTTGGAAAAATCCATATTGCGATTAGTGAACGTACCGCGCAGATAGTAGTTTTCTCCGTTGCGGGAAGCTACCAGTTTTTTGAAATTCTTGACTACTTTATCATATGTGCCGTTGCCACCGACATCAGGACGCATGTAGTCATGAACTTCTTTACGTCCGTCAAGACTGAGTACCATACTGATATTATTGTCATTAAGCCATTTTATATTATCATCATTCAAAAGAACACCGTTTGTCGTAAGTGTCAGTTTAAAAATTTTTCCAGTTTCTTTTTCTTTTTGGCGAACATATTCCGTAACATATTTAACAACCGGCATATTAACAAGCGGTTCACCGCCGAAAAAGTCGATTTCACAATGCTTGCGCTTGCCACTGTGAGCAATAATATAGTCAACAGCTGCTTTGCCGACTTCTTTCGTCATAAGGCGACGGTCATGACCCATATCGCCTGTTCCGGCAAAACAGTAACGGCAGCGCAGATTACAGTCCTCTGCAACGAGAAGACACATGGATTTAACAAGACCTGTTTCACCGAAATACGGCGGTATATCAATATCCGGTGCAAAAAGTTCACCGCGTTTCATCAGTTCATGCAGTTCCGCCAGAATTTCCTGCAAATCCGCCTTATCATACGTACCGGAAAGTTTTTCCAGAACTTCCTCATCATTAGTACCGTCAAAATAATCCATCACGTCATAAACGGTTTTATCAATTAAATGCACAGTAGAACTGTTTACATCCAATAAAATATACATACCGTTCTGATAAAATTTGTGTATCTTATTACTCATAGCCATTACTTAAAAATTACACCTCTAAAAATAATTTTCATTTATAACAAATTACATTTTATAATTCTATTTATCAAGCTGTCATTCATTTTTCTTTGCATCAAAGAAAAATGAACATATACCTCTTTTACAGTAAGAAAGGGACTGTATAAACAGTCCCTCTGTTTTAATATTAGTGTTTTTCGCAAACCTGATTGCCCACTGTGCAGGAAGTTTTGCAAGCGGATTGGCAGGAAGCCTGGCATTCGCCGCAGCCGCCGGTTTTAACACTAGCTTGTAAATAAGGTTTGTTTACAGTTTTAATATGTTTCATCTATATCGCTCCTTTTCTTTTTAATACATAATATTTTATATGCTTTTATCAAATTAAGCAAGTTTTTTACTATTTTTCCGGAACCAGTATTATCTGAACCGGCAGATTGGAAGCTCCCGGCGGCGTGTATTCAAAATAAACATCATCACTATTATTGTATGTTCCCAAGTACGAATAATAATTTAAATTTTTATCATGACCAAAAAACGGTATATTTTCCGGTGTACTGATTAATTTTTTTTCGCCGTCTTTACCTACACGTACCGTCATGGCTCCGGCATAAACACCGCCCATCGGCTTTAAGTAGTAACTTGTTTTTCCTTCTCCTTCAATATTGAGATGAATATTATAGTTGATACCGTAATTACCGAAATTATGCGTGCGCAGACGGTCAGTCTTGTCTATACCGTACTTATATAAATCAGTTTCATTATCGCCGATATAAAAATATGCTTTTTCTTTCCGTTTTGAATTGTACGGTAGCATATTAGTCAGATAACGGTCTGCTTTCCTGAATGTACCGCGCAGCAGCTGCTTATCCTTAGACAGTACCGGTACATATCTGGCATAATCGTACAAATCAGCATTTGACGGAGCAAGTACGACAGTCACCTTTAAATTCTCCTGTGCATTGAAATCGAATATACCGTATACCAAATCACCGCTCGGTATAATTCTCTGTCCGTCTTCCGGACGCAAAAGGGCTCTGCCGTATGGACGCAGAGTAATTTCCCGCGTTTTCTGCTCGCTGAAATAACGCTGCATGGTAACTTTTCCTACATATAAATAATCGGCACTCGGCCCAGCAACTGCTTCTCTCGTTACAGTAATCTTATTCGGTTTATTTGACATATTGCGGATAACGACAGCTATCTTTTTGTTGTCCTCTGTACCGTTCACATGATAATACAAAAGACGTGTATTTCCTTTGACCGTATCTTCGTATAAAACTCCGTCATCCGACACTGTTTCCGGCGAATCAGAAAATAATAGTGTCGTATCTTTATCTTCCGATTTCATGAATAAAAGTTTATTCGCTTCATAATCTTTTACTCTATCATCATTTTTATCCAATATAATCGTTGCAGGTTTTGTTTCTTCCTGTTCTTTATTATTTTCCGCTTGCACGGTATTCGTCAATAAAGTAGTTGTTAAAATAGTAAATGCTATCAGATTGAATACTTTTTTTAAACTCATCATTCTTCCTCAATTATTTATATATTGATATCTGTTATGTTAAACATGATAAAACGATTTGCCAGTATGATAGATATGTTAATATATATGCTGATTAATCCCCAGCCTATAAAGTACTTTCGTTTTCAATATGCGCCATTTAAAACCCAAACTGCCGAAACGGTAATTTGATACATTCGTTCTCTGCAGTAAATAATTATCCGTGTTCGGTTCGTTATAACCGGCATCACCCGTTACAGCCGCTAGATAATTGTTGTTCTTGAGACACTGTATGCTTTCATCCGTATAAACACCGTTGGGATATGAAAAGAAATAAATTGTTTTCATGCCATTCCATTCCATCAACAGTTTGGATAATTTGATTTCATCATCCAATTTATCGACAGGAACTTCATCAAGCGGTATATGATTAGCCGTATGACTGCCGATTTCAATACCGCGATTTTGCATTTCCTTTAACTGCTGCCAGCTGACATATCCTTCCCTGCCGATATAATTCGTTGCCATGAACATTGTGGCTTTCATATTCATCGCTTCCACCATCGGCATCATATTATAGTAATTATCCGCATACCCGTCGTCAAAAGACAGAATTATCGGATTGGGCGGCAGTTCTTCACCGTATTTTTGAGCACGGATATAATCCATGAATGATATCGTATTATAACCGTTTTCCTTAAAATAATTTAACTGTTCTTGAAATTGCTGTCTTGATAACGTATAGTCATCCGTATTGACAGTCTTGTCGTTTACCCGGTGGTATTCAAAAATCAGTACGCCCTGCGGCGGATATATATATACGGATGCTACTATACCTGCCATAAACAGAATAAATACAGCTGCTGCCGCTATTATCCATTTCTTTATGCTCATTATTCGGTCGCATCACCTTTCTTTAATTGTTCTGCCAAAACTTCTAATTTGCGTATACGGTGATTTATGGCTGAACGGCTGCAGTTCAAAAGTTCCGCCAGTTCGGCAAGCGAAGCTTCCGGATTGTTCATTCTGATTTCAGCCGTCTGTTTCACCGTTTTCGGCAAATCATCATATTTATCGTATTTTTTTATGATTTTTATATTGTCAATTTGCCTTACGGCAGCATTAATCATTCGCTGAAGATTAGCTGTCTCGCAATTAATCAGACGATTTACCTGATTTCTGATTTCTTTCAGATTACGTGCTGATTCAAACTCTTGCAGTAAATCATCTTCAACGCCGATTAAGCCCAAAAGCTCTAAAATAGCTTCGCTTTCCTTCAAATATATTATATAGACTTTTTTTCTGTCCGTAATACCGGCGGGCAAATACAATTCATGGCACAAACTTAAAATCAATCGGGCAAAATTATAATTGCCCGTAACAAATTCCAGATGATACTGACCTTCCGGACGGTTCACCGAACCGCCGCCCAGAAAAGCGCCTCGCAGATACGCTATCTTACAGCAGTCTTTTTGCAGAAAATTGCGGTCCGTACCGGCGTCCAGCAGATTTTTCGCCGACAGAAAACCGAGCTGTTTCAAAATACTGTTCGTTTCCGGTGAAGGAATAGCCCTCACCGAATAGCTGTTATGCTTACGCAGACGGCGTGAACGCCTCACCGTAACCTCTGTATGGATTTTCGGTACGCTTGCTTTAAACAAGGACAGAATTTTTCGTGCCACAGCCGCATTTTCCGTAACAAAATTAATGCCGAAATCATGCTTGCTGTTAAAGGAAATCGTAGCTCCCATACGCAACAGTGCCGCAAGTTCCGCCATTTTACAGCATATCTTCTCTCCTAGAACATGCACCAGTTCATTTTTCACCTGACTGGCAAACGATGACATTTTAGCACCATCCTCTAAAAATAAATTAAACTTGCCATGCTGGCCAAACCTTTAAACAGTATAATGCAGGCTGAATATTTCCACTAACACAGCAGATATTTTAATTATCGCGCTGCAATGTATGATAAATTTCCATAACCTGATGCGCTAGTTTCAAAGAATCATGATGTATCATTTGAGAATCATCTATAATATCTGCTTTAAAACATTTAACGCCCAAATCCTCAATGGCATTTTCATCAACAAGTACAGGATACTGCCCTTCACGCGCATAATACTCCTGCATTTCCTGCGAAATCGGTTTATTGTTCACCAGTACATAATCCACAATGCCGTTTCCGCCGTGTTCAATCAAAGCGCGCACGTGCATTGATGCCGTATAGTCATCCGTTTCCCCCGGCTGCGTCATCACATTGCAGATATAAATCTTTATGGCACTGCTCTCTCTTATCTCCTTGGCTATGTCTTCAACCAGTAAATTCGGAATAACGCTCGTATAAAGACTGCCCGGACCGAGTACAATAACTTCCGCTTCGCGAATTGCTTTCAATGTGGACGGTACTGCTTCCACCTGACGCGGAAAAATATGCACCCGTTTTATGCGCTTGTGCACGAGCGGAATTTGCGACTCGCCGTCAACAACACTTCCGTCATCCATCGTAGCACTGAGACATACTTTTGCTGTCGTCGCCGGAAAAACTCTGCCTTTTACGGCAAGAACACGGCTCGACTCTTTCAGTGCCTGCTCAATATCACCGGTAACTTCCGTCATCGCCGTAATGAACAGGTTGCCGAAACTGTGTCCTGCCAAATCACTATTACCTGTGAAACGATATTGAAACAGTTTTTCCATCATCGGCTCCGTATCAGCAAGCGCTACCAGACAATTACGCAAATCTCCCGGCGGAATGACATTGAACTCTTCACGCAATCTGCCGGAAGAACCGCCATCATCCGCTACCGTTACAACGGCTGTAACATTGCGCGTTACCTCCTTCATACCGCGCAGCAGAACAGAAAGACCTGTACCGCCGCCGACGACAGTAATATTAGGACCTTTATCCAGACGGCGATGCTCATAAATCATATCTACCAGACGGCCTGATTTATCCGGAACGAGTACAGTAATCAGTGAACGGATTATCATGCGTGTTGCTAGCAGCATAATCATCACGCCGCAAACAATGACGATACTGCCGACAATAGCCGTCACCGTATAATCATATGTTCCTGTCCATGTATACGCCATATAAAATAAAAGCTCTTCAAAACTGTCAAGATATTTATAATTAAAAACTACCGCCAGCCCCATGCCTGTCAAAATTACGCCGACAGCAAACAAAAACAGCCAGCGTTTGAACTTCATTCCTGGATAAAGCCATTTCAATAAATGCATTTATTATCTATCCTTTCATTCATCAATAACGTCTTCATCCGCTAGATGTTCTTCTACTTTATTTTTCATCAAATCACGATGCTCGATATTCACCAGGTAATTTTTATCCTTCAGCAATTTATAAATATGATGCGCTATATAAACCGAACGGTGCATGCCGCCCGTACAGCCGATGGCAATTACCAGCTGACTTTTTCCTTCATTTATATACTGCGGCACAAGGAAAGAAATAAAATCATCCAGTTTTTCCTTAAACTGCGTCGTAACATCAAACTTACTGATATATTGAGATACCTCTGCAACATTGCCGCTCTTATAACGCAGTTTCTCATCATAAAACGGATTAGGCAGAAATCTTACGTCTAAAATCAAATCAGCCTCGAGCGGTACGCCGAATTTAAAACCGAAAGACAAAACATTTATATTCATTTTGCCGCTGTCGCCCGTTTTGAACAGCTTGGAAATGCGCTCCTTCAATTCACCCGTTTTTAAACAACTTGTATCAATAATATGCGTTGCTCTCTGTTTTATCTTGGCAAGAGCCTTACGCTCCTGCTCTATAGCATCGCTGACCAGCGCATTCGGGTCCATAGGATGACGACGGCGCGTTTCTTTATACCGTCTGATAATGACTGCATCGGATGCATCCATAAATAATAATTGGTACGGTACCTTCTGTTCATCTATTTCATCAAGCACCTGCATAAATGTATTGAAAAAATTCTTGCTGCGCGCGTCAACCACCAGTACGAATTTTTGCATATGGTCGGAGGAATGACTGCATAATTCCACAAATTTCGGGATAAGCAATGGAGGAAGATTATCCACGCAGAAATAATCCAAATCCTCCAAACTGCGACATGCCAGTGTTTTGCCTGCACCGGACATGCCTGTAACTATTACCAGTTTAAAATCCTTCATATAATAAACACCTCTAATCTGTAAAAATTTAAATATATATCATTTATTATACCCTGAATGTCAAATTTCCCTTTTGAGCACATATTTGTAAATTGCTTCAGCCACGCCGTCATGGTCACAATCAGCAACTATAACATCACCGCATTTTTTTACATCGTCTTTGGCACTGCCCATAACGGCACTGAAACCGGCTTCTTTAAGCATAGGCACGTCATTGTTCGCATCACCGATTGCCATAACCTCATTCATGGAAAATCCCAGCTTTTCCGACAGACGTCTTAGCCCGCTTGCCTTATTCACATCCGGTGCCATTATTTCCACATATGTCGGCTGCGATTTAGCGGCATGAGCACGACCCGCAAAATCTTTGTTGAATAAATCTACTACAGCATCACTTTCTTCATTTCCACCGGTGATAATCAGGATTTTCGGTATTCCTGCCGTAAGCTGCTCAATATTTTTACCCACACAAATTCCTTTTACGCCGATGGAGTTTTCGTAAGCAACAGATTTTTCATTGTACACTTCAAAATACAGTTTATCATCCTGATAACTTTGAAAATAATAATTATGCTTATGACAATACTCATAAATCTCACTGACGAGTTCCGGCTGCAGAAAACCTTCATAATAAACTTTACCCGATACGGATTTTATAAGTGCCCCATTATACGTTATAATCGGCACGTCCATTTCCAGCTGCTGAGCATAGCGGCGCGAAGCATCATACATTCTGCCCGTAGCGATTGTTGGAATTATTCCCGCCTGTGCCATCTCACAAAAAGCCTGCTTTGTATATTCCGTAATCTGTTTTTTCCCATTCAAAAGCGTACCGTCCAAATCGGTCGCAAAGAGTTTTATTGCCATAAAAATCACTCTCTTTTTATAAAATTGTTGATTATTAAATTATACCAAAGCTATCCAATATATAAAAGGCAATTACTGTAAAATAAACATTTTTATTTTTTCCACAATGACTTATAATATTAGAAGTAAATTTAATTAATCAAGGTGATGACATGAGATATTTTGACAGTGATTATTTAGAGGGAGCTCATCCCGCTATTTTGGAAAAACTCGCAACGACCAACTTTGAACAGACGCCCGGTTACGGCAGTGACAAATATTGTGAAAGTGCGCGTGCCAAAATAAAAGCAGCCTGCAACTGTCCGAATGCCGAAGTCTATTTTATTTCCGGAGGCACTCAGACGAACGCTACTGTAATCGATACATTGCTTGCCAGCTATCAAGGCGTTATTGCTGCGCAGACAGGGCACATAGCCGCACATGAAGCAGGCGCAGTAGAGTTTTGCGGTCATAAAGTAATTACTCTGCCGGAGCACGGCGGCAAACTCAGAGCCAAGGACGTAGAAGACTATCTTGAAACATTTTACGCCGATGAAAGCTGGGAACATATGGTAATTCCCGGTGCAGTCTATATTTCCCATCCCACGGAATGGGGCACGCTCTATACAAAACAGGAACTGCAGAATTTAAGCAAAATCTGCCGTAAATATGATATTCCGCTGTTTCTCGACGGTGCCCGCCTCGGCTACGGACTGACTTCCGATGATACGGATATAACACTTAGTGATATCGCCCGGCTTTGTGACGTATTTTATATCGGCGGCACGAAAGTCGGTGCACTGCTTGGCGAAGCCGTTGTCATAACCCGACAAAATTTAATTCCGCATTTTTTCACCAGTATCAAACAGCACGGTGCATTACTTACAAAAGGTAGAGTTCTCGGTATTCAGTTTGATGTATTGTTTACGGAAGAATTATATTTGAAAATCGCCCGCAATGCTATTGATAAAGCCAATAAAATGAAAGAAATCTTTAAAGCAAAACAATACAGATTTTATTTAGAAACACCTACCAATCAGCAGTTTATCATCATGGAAAACAGAAAAATGCAAGAACTTCGCCAGAAAATCAGCTTCAGCTTCTGGGCAAAATACGATGACAATCATACTATAGTGCGTTTTGCCACCAGTTGGGCAACAACAGACGAAGCCATAAAAGAATTAGAAAGTATTTTATAATTGTTCATTTTTCTAATTGAAAAGATATTGCGCCAGACAATTTTTCTTTGTGCCGGCAAAAAAATGAACATTAAATATCAAGGAGGAGTTTATCAATGGACTTTACTCAAGTAATTCAAAACCGCTATTCCTGCAAAAAATTTTCAGACAGACAAGTAAGCGCTGAGCAATTAAAGGAAATTCTGGAAGCCGGTCGTGTTGCTCCGACAGCTAAAAATCTTCAAGAACAGCATATTTATGTTTTGCAAAGCAAAGAATTTCTTGCCAAAATCGACAAAGTAACTCCGTGCCGTTACGGCGCACCGACCGTACTTGTCGTTGCCTTCAACAAAGACAACGTATTCATTTATCCGGGTGAAAGCCGCGACTCCGGTATTGAAGATGCCTCCATTGTCGCTACGCATATGACGCTTGCTGCTTACAACGCTGGCGTTGACAGCTGCTGGATAAATTTCTTTGACCCTGATATTCTGAAAAAAGAACTGAACCTGCCGGAAAACGAAGAAATTCTCATGCTGCTTGATTTGGGTTTCGCCGCCGCTGGCACAAAACCTCTTCCGAACCATACCAGCCGCAAGAACCTTTCCGAAACAGTTACTTATTTATAATCAACAAAAAAGAAGCTATTTCAGTATTAATTATGAAATAGCTTCTTTTTTTGTCAAATTTTATTTTCCATTAATTTTTCTTTTGGTATCCGCTTATCAGAAATCAGTACGAACAATCCGAATATCGTAAACGAACCTACAACAGCTCCTAAAAACAGATAAGCGTCTCTAAAACCGACCGTATCGTAAAGATTGCCGACAATAGGAGATAAAATTGCCTGACCAATCTGGTTGGAAAGCTGATAGCCTACCAAATACAATACGGAAGATAATCTTGTATCGAAATTTTTTGCCAGATATTAAAAAATGGATACGAGCAAAATGGATAATTCCACTGCATGAAGCAACTTAATGATAGAAATACTTATCGGGTCGTTGACCATGCCGGAACCAATCATACGGAACGTCATAATCGTACTGGCAAGAATAAGACCGTGTTTAGCACCGATTTTATTTACAATAAACGGAGCAATACACATTCCTCCCGCTTCCAGGAAAATCTAAAAAGAGTTCAGGTAACCGAACGTTTCATTACCCTGTTCCACGGTAGGGAAAAGTGAAGCATAATAAATAGCGAACTGCTGGTCAAAAACACTGTACACACAAGCAGAACCGACTATATAAATCATAAACAGCCAAACATCTTTAATTTTAAATAAATGCTTAACATCTTTTAAACCGATACTTTCTTCCTTAATAAAATCAGCTTTGCTTTCATCAATTTTTACTGCAAGTAGAATTAAGAACATGAAAATTGCACCGGCAGAAGCCATCCAGAAAATCAGATTGCCATCATAATTAAAGGCACGACCGGCACAGAACACACCGACAGCTGCACCGAGCGACCCCCAGGCACGTGCGCGGCCAAATTCAAAATTATACATACGACCGGCTTTTTCAATAAACGATTCGATAACAGCGCAACCGGCAAAATAAGCCAGACTTAAAACAACAGAACTACAAACCACACCGACAAAAAATAAACTTTGTAAAAACGGACCATATACGAATACGAAAAACGGGCCGGTAAGTGCAACCAGTAACGTGATAAAATACAACAGGTACTTTTTCATACCGATTTTATCGGAGATATATCCGTAACACGGCTGGAAAAGCATTGTACATACAGCATTGCAGGCATAAATCGTACCGATTTGCGTGCCGGTCAGTTCCATTTTCTGACCGAACCAAATTGGCAGAAAGGCAAAAAATACTAGCCAGGAAAAAAAGAAAGAAAAAATAAATGCACTTAATTTCCAATAAGTCAAATTCTTCATGGTACAAACTCCTTACAATTCATAAAAATCAATGACAGCATTTACCAAACCGCTTGGCACAAAGACAATGCCTGTTGCTTTTTCTGTTGGATAAATACGACTGCTTAACACGCGCTGACCGCCGTTTACAAAAATTTCCACGGAAGAACGGTCACTGAAAATCTGTAGCGATAATTTATCGTCCATTGGGGCAATTTTTACCTGCCTTTGTCCTTTAATGCCGCTACCTGATTTATCTCTGTCCAAAACCAGCAGATTTTTCTTTTTATCATAAATGATATCCGTTTCTTCGTCTTTCGATACACGTAACTTTAACATAAAGCCGTCCGCGTTTGCTAAATCAAAAACTGTATTGAGCTCAAAACAGTCACCTGCAACACCGTCTAAAACAGCAGCCGTATCCATCACCGTTTCATGATGAATTTTATTTTTGCGAAGTAATGCAAGTTCCGGGGCAGGCTTACTGTAAATCGTATCGCCGTGCACTTTCAGGATACGCGGAATACTCATCATGCCGCACCATCCGTCCTTTTGCTCCGGCATTGTATTTTCCCACATGTCAAGCCATGCAATCATGATGCAGCGATTATTATGTTCATCCTGCATAATCTGCGGTGCATAAAAATCAAAACCGTAATCCAGCATATCAAAAGGTACCTGACAGTCAAATATTCCGGTTTCATAATCCATTTTACCCAGAAAAAATCCAGACTGATGAACATTCAGATATTTTTTCCCTTCCGGCTTCATACCTTGCGGCGAAACAATCAAAACCTCTTTATTGTCAACTTCAGCAAAATTAGGACATTCCCACATAAAGCCGAGATTTTCCGCTATTGTTGATTTTGCCATGACATTAACAAATTCCCAATCAATTAAATTTTGTGATTTATATAAAACTACTGCGCCGCTTTTCTCCGCCGTCTGCACACCGACAACCATATAATAAAAATCATTGTGCTTCCATACTTTCGGATCACGGAAATGCTCTGTACGGATACCGATATTTTCAGGCACTCTCTGCACTACAGGATTATTTTCCCATTTCGTAAAAATACTGCCATCTTCACTTACAGCCAGACATTGGCTCTCAATACGATCATCACCGCCGAGCGATTTATCCAAATCCACATGACCCGTATATATGGCATATAATTTGCCGTCTTTTTCAATGGCACTGCCAGAAAAACAACCGTTTTTATCATATTCATCGGTCGGCGCCAGAGCAACCGGTCTTGTCTGCCAGTGAGCCAAATCCCTGCTGGCTGCATGACCCCAATGCATCGGTCCCCACTGCGGAGAATATGGATGATACTGATAAAATAAGTGATATTCTCCCTTAAAATAACAAAAACCGTTCGGATCATTTATCCATCCTGCCGGAGCTGTAATATGATATTTCGGTTTCCAATAACTTTTCTCCGCTTGTTTTGCCGCCTCTTTCTGAAATTGTTCTGCTTTAATTAATGCTTCACCGTGTTTCATGAAAATCCCCTCTCTATATATCGAACCCGTTCGATATAAGTATAAAAAAATAATAAATAATTAAATTTATCATTATCGAACCCATTTGATATTTTATGATTAAATAATAGCACTCTTTATTTTTAAAATCAATACCTTTTTGACAATTTATTATATTAATTAATTTTAAAACAAATAATTTACAATAAAGCCTAGTTATTACTATGTTTTTTTACTATCAATCTTATCAGGATTTACATACATAAATTTAATTTGGGCACCTAGCACGGCACCTATGGCACCCAATAAAATAAAGCCGTACCCAATTACGAGTACGGCTTTTTAACGTATCAATGATGATATTTTTCAAAGTACTGCATACTTAAATGCTGTATGTCTTCCATAGAGAAATTTGCTTGCAGTAATTTCATTTTTGCTTCTGTCATTGACTTTTGTCGCTCCAACATTTCGCCAAGCAATATTTCAACTACTTCACTTCTTGTTTTCACTAAATCCATAATGGTTGCCTGAAATTCGCCTATAGCACAATCATTAGATTCGTACTGTCCGATAAGGTCTCTATGTTCCAAACTTAAATCATCAAAATTCATCATGCCACAGCACCACCTAATAAATTTTTAAATTGCACTATAGCACATTCATAATAACGGAACGATTCGACTTCTTTATTAGAGTGCTGCGCTTTATCATAGAACCATTTACCGAATTGCGGTGTTTTTAAATTGTATTTATTAGCTAGCATTCCGATTTTTTGTTTAGTCGTGTGTAACATCTGAGCAATTTCCGTCGCCGTGTATGTTTTTTGTTCTACTTGCGGCAGAGCAAAAACTTCTTTTCCAGCTAACGTGTTTCCAGCATAGCTTTCAGCAATTTGTTTATACTCTTTAATATTGGTACGGCTTGCCAATTCCAGCCACATTTTCGCTTTTCTTACTCTGGCATTTTCCAACATTGCTTCGGCTCGTTTTGCTTTTAAATCATCATTATTTTCCTGTTTCATACTGTAGCTGCCCGTTTTACGGATTGAAGGAAGAATTTCACCTGTTACCCAACGTTTAAACTTCTTTGCCGTCGGAAGTTTGGAAGAAAGAACCAAAGAATAAAGACCACTTTCGTTGATGATTGTTGTCTTAGATTTATAATTAGAACCATTCCCCTGAATCAGGGTAGTGGTTTTATCTTCTTCATCAACATGCGTAGAAATTGCATTTTCTGGTTTTGCATAACCTAAAGCAATGGCAACATCTTTACCAACAAACCAATATTCATCATCTTTCATGATAACTCTTAAATCACCAAAACTAGCATTATTAAATACCTGTAAATTATTCATAGTCTGCACCTCATATTAAGTTTTACTTTATAGAAGTATCATTCTATGATATAATATATTTCACAGAAGATTACTTCTATGCAATACACTCGCGTGAGCTTTGGTCGGTTCGCTAGCGGGTGTATTTTTATTTGTCTAAAAGTAAATTAATCCCTCGTCTAATTGCTTCACCTTTAGTTATTTCATGTTTTTTACAGTATTTAAGTAATTTTTGTTCTGTATTAATATCAAGACGAATACTAAATTTAATAGTTTTAGGATTATTTACTTTGGGTCTGCCAACTTTAGCTTGCCCCACTATTGCCTGACCGACAATAGCGTTTTCATCTAATGTTAGCATTTCATTCACCTCCTTATTTTTGTCCCACGTTTATAATAAAATATGTGGGACAAAAAGTCAAGAGGTTTTTATAATATTATTTAGAGAATTTCAGATAAAAAATGCCACTATCCTAAAAAAGAATAGTGGCTAATCTTATTTTTTCTCATCAATCATTTTTTCCAATTTTTCAAACAGCAGATTTTCTGCCCATTTTGCCGGAAACTGGATGCCTTGCTCCCATTTTTCCCATGTGCGTTTCGGGATTTCCAGCGTTTCACAGATTTTCGCCTGCGTCATGCCGAGTTTTTGACGGTATTCCTTATACCTGTTTATCTGTTTTTCTTCCATTTTAATACACCTCGTTTATACATATTGAATATGGTTAAAATAATATTAAGCGCGCAAAGTATAAATAAAGTATAAAATTTATACCCTGTATATAAAAAACTGCTTATTATTAAACATATGCTAATAAGAATATTAACGATGTAAAACCATTTACTTCTGACAATATTTTCTAAATTCATTTTTATTGCTCCTTTATTTATACCGTGTTATAATTGAAGCAGGAGGATTAACCTCCTGCCCGTCCCGTTTTATCGTTTATGCTTCCTACGGCGGTTACGATTGCGGGGCTTTTTTCTTTTTGTTGGTTGCTTCGGCTTTGCAAGTATTATCATTAATACGATTTGTACTATGCTGAGAAGCACATTTATCAACCATTTGATATCTTCTTTGTCCATCGGCATCACCTCCTTACAATTATATTATATACGATTTAAGGGTATTCATTAATATATTTTACAGAATTATTTTTATTTTCTCTCAATATTTTTAAATAAAAAATGAGCTGTATCACAAAAGATACAGCTCTAATATATAAATTTAAAGTTTAGAGATAGTTTTTTCAATGGCATCTAAAACTTTTCCGTCAGCATTATCTAAAATATCGAGATACGCATTATTACGGATTTTTACCCATTCGCTATCTGTTTCAGATATTTCTTTCTCCAGTTTTTCTCTCAATGCCTGTTTGCGTTCATCAAGTTTCGGTTTTACAAATAAGTTTAAAATTGCATTTAATAATTTTTTCATTACACCTATCTCCTAACATACTATATATAGTATAAAATCTTTTAGCCATAATACTTAAAATCAATATATAGTATTATATTAATTTTTCGTAATCGGTAATACCGCGGGAAATCGCAGCCGCAAAAGCATACTGCCTAAGTTGCAGTTTATAAGCGTCCTCTTCATTTGAAATAAACGCTGTTTCCACGAGCACCGCAGGCATGATTGTTTCTCTTAAAACACATAAATCGGGGCGTTCTTTTACACCACGGTCTACAGTGCCGAGCGAACTTACAATCTGCGACTGAATACATTTTGCCAGAAGCTCCGCCTTGCCACCTGTGGAATATACAAGCGTTTCTGTACCTTTAGCGGAAGTATTTGCGGCGGAATTGCAATGAATAGATACAAACACATCTGCCCCGGATGTATTAGCTGTGCCGCAGACATTCGGCTTGTTTTCCGTTTCTCCGTTGAGATTATCGCTCTGGATAATCTGACATGGATAGCCGATGCCTTCCATGATTTGTTTTACCTGCTGCCCGATAGCAAGTGCGATATCTACTTCCCTTAAACCATTGGCACATGCGCCGGGGTCAAGGTCCATATCGTGTCCAGGGTTAATAAAAACCTTTAACATTAAAATCTCTCCTTTTTTATTTTAATAAAAGCACATTTTGCAATATTGCATGCATACACATTACAAAAACGATTTATTTTGTAATATCTTTGCCAGAACTATTTACGCGAACAAGCCCACCAAGATAACCGAGAAGACCGGCACTTATCGTCGTGGACAGTTCATTGTTTCCGTAAAAAATAGCCGTTATGAGGGCTACGACAAGCCCGATAACGACCACTAGATTTACTATATCAAGTTTTTCAAACTGCATGGGCTATCCCTCTTTTCTCTGCGGGAGACGGATTGTTTTGTTGTACAGCCCACCGATTGCGCCGTTGCCGCCCAATGCTTTATAGGTATTATACATATCCGTTAAGTTTTCTAGTGCCCAGATAGGAAGCACGCCGTCTTTTTCCGCGCGATGACATATATTTATAATTTCTACACGCAAAAGTCCACGGATTGCGCTATCCCGATTAGTTTCCTTTTGTGTAAAGTTTTTATACAGCCTATAAGCAAATTTAAGAATACCGGCTTGAATAGCTAATGTTATAATTGTAAGCCATTCTCCGGAAAGAAAGTTCTCCATTTATTCACCTTCTTTGTTATGCTCCTATTAAGGAGTGATATTATGAAAAGATTAAAATTGGCACTAATACGGCGTTAATATTTTTCTGTAAAATTGCCGTATCCCGTTGTTT